>NJDV01000102.1 GCA_002254765.1 Thermoplasmatales archaeon ex4484_36
TGGGTGGGAGGGACCACAGCCCCCCGGGGCTTACCCCCCTCAGGAGACCTGGATATACGCTGTTCCACTGCAGGGCAGGAGCAACCTGTGCCCCATGATAGAGGACGACCCTGAGGCACTCACCGGAACCCCCGAGGAGCTCTCGAAACTCTGCAGCCACCTCAAAAAGAACGCACTCAGGATATCCGAAAGCGGTGGAGGGTCGGCGGGGAAGCACCTCTTCTGTCCCTACTTCCTTAAGCTTCTCTCTTTCAAGAGGCGGGATGTTCAGGAGTACTTCATCTTGAATCACCCAACCGCAGAGGAGTTCTCCGGCCGTATGAGGGGGGAAGGGATCTGCCCCTACGAGGCTCTCAAAATGATAATCCCGGAGGCTACAGTTGTAGTGGCACCTTACATATTCTTCTTCGCACCCTACATAAGGAAGAGACTCCTTGACTGGATGGGCGCTGCGGAGGACGAAATAATAGTCCTTGTGGACGAGGCTCACAATCTGGAGGACTTCGCCAGGGACGTCGCCTCCATTTCAATAACAACGGGGACCCTCCACCTTGCACTGAAGGAGATGGAGAGGGAGGGGGACATGCTGATAGGAGAGGGTCTCACCATCTCCACCCTGCTCACAGCTCTGAGAGACGCCATCTTAGGCCTTGCTGAGGAGTACCTTGAGGAGGAGGACGGAGCCATACCACCCCATGCGCTCATTGAGATGCTAATGGAACAGCTCCGTCTTCCGTGGCAATAGTGGCTGCCTGCCTAGACCCCTCCGTGACAACGGCGGCCCTGAACAGATATCACTCAACCGTTCACTTCTCCGGGACGCTCAGACCCCTGAGACAGTATGCGGATGCCATTGGGCTTGAGGGGGAGGTGGTGCTTGAGGATTTTCCCTCCCCCTTCCCACAGGAGAACCTCTTTATATGTTATGAGAAGGGAGTCAGCACGCGTTACGAGCTGATACGTAAGGACCCTGAGATGCTGATTGCCATGGCTAGAAGGCTCCGTGCACACCTGGAGACCTTCTCCGGGGTCAACAAGATTGTTTTCTTTCCCTCCTTCAACATAATGAACGAGATACTTGAGCGCCTACGCAATGCGGCAGGTTACGGAGGTGAGATAATAAGGGAGGAGAGAGGTATGACCCAGCGTGAACTCATGGAAGCTGTTGAGACTTTCAGGGAGGGTGGCGGAAAAACGCTTTTCTCGGTGATGGGAGGACGGGTGAGCGAGGGAATGGACTTCCCTGCAAGGGATCTAGAGCTGGTGATAATTTGCGGAATACCCTACCCCAAACCCACCGCGCGTAACAAGGCACAAATCTCATACTATGAGAGGAGGTTCGGAAGGGGCTGGGACTATGCGGTGCACACCCCTGCCGCCCGGAAGATTCTTCAGGCTATAGGAAGGCTTATCCGCTCAGAGCACGATAGGGGTGCAGCGGTCATTCTTGACGAGAGGGCATCCGCATTCAGGGAGGAGATCCCTTCTCTCACCCTGTGTGAGGACTCTGTGGAGGCCGCCAAAACTTTCCTTTCAGGAAAAAACGTGACCCCCTCTGAAGGGGGCGGGACGGGGTCAATAATCTCGCAGAGGGATTGAACGCTCTCCCCCTCTCCAGATTATTTTTAAGAAATGAAAAAGGCACAAACAACTTTATAAATGTGAAGCGGTGATTATCTTTGGGGATACCGTTTGACCAAGGAGGATAATGGCGAAGAGATATGGGAGGAAGAAGACTGGGGTGAGGACAGCGGTAGTGTTCTCGGAATGTACCCCCTACTTGAATCCGTGGTGAGAACGGCCCTGAGAAATGACGGTAGGATATCGGAGGAGGAGTGGGCCATAATAGAGACATTGAGGAATACACTTAAAGTTTCAAAGAAGATCCTGGAGAAGCTTCTGGACGAGGTCAGGGAGGATATGGGGCTGAAAACGGTTGAGCCTCCCCTGCGCTCCGGTTTTGGAGTGATAGGCGGCGATAGTTCCAGCGGGCCGGCGAACATGGAATTTGTGGAGGTGAGGGGTGAAGAGGAGGTGGAGGTTAAAAGGTATGCGAACATAATAACCCCCTATAGCCCTGTGCGTGAGACCAGCGAACCACCTCTCACAAGGACATTCGATTTCAGCATACTGGATGAGGGTATGCTCTTCTGGTGCGAGAGCTGCGGTGTGATAGCTGCTCAGGAGGTCAAATCGTCAACCTTCTCATGCCCCATCTGCGGAAGGCCCCTTAAGGACCTAACGAACAGAGTTCCATCACCTACGGTGGACTGGCTACTGAAAGAGGCTAAGAAGTACTATCGCAGGGGAGACCTCAACAAGGCCCGCCTTCTCTACAATGAGGTAATAAAGAGGGAGCCCACCAACAAAGAGGCCCACTTCTATTACAAAAAGGTCTCCACTCTTATAAACGAGGAGAAAAAGAGGAAGGAGAACAGGGTTAAGGTGAAGTTCCTCAAAAAGGTAAAGTCCGGCGTAAAAGCTCTCGACGATCTTTTAGATGGGGGAATAGAGACCGGACAGCAGATCCTCATATCAGGACCCAATTACACGGGGAAGGAGGTATTGGCGAAGAGATTTACTGTATCCTCCCTCAGCATGGGGTTCCCCCTGCTTTACATCTCCACTGCGGAAGGCAATAGATGAGGCCCTCCTCGCCTTCAACAAAAGATATGGGGTGGGAGTTCTCATCATAGACTCTCTGACGGGTCTCATAAACCGAGTGGGTGTCAAAAGGGTTGTGGAGATGTTAAACACCCTTCTTGCGAAGATGAAGAAACTCAACATAACAGGGATTTATCTCATAACACCCCAGAGTCACCCCTCGGGCACTGTCAACACCCTTGAGTACATGATGGATGGGGCCATAAAGATCAAAGTGGAAGGGGAGAGAACCTTCCTTAAAATCGCAGGGATCAATCCCCGGGTCAAGACCAGGGAGTGGGTAGAATACATGGTGAAAGGGGATACCATCACCTTCGTCGGCACATTCGCCAAGGAGCTCATAAAGTGATATGATATTTTCGTGCGGGTCTTTAGTAAAAAATTTATACACCCTTAATCTGTGGCAAATCGGTTTTGGGCCCGTGGGGTAGCTTGGTCCATCCTTGGGCGTTCGGGACGCTCAAACCCCGGTTCAAATCCGGGCGGGCCCACCTTTCATTGTTTTATAAGAAACGAAAAGTAACGTACCGGATTTGAACCGTAGGTCTTGTGCGTTTCCTAAAATGTATCTTGACGAGGGAAACGCACAAGTTGGAAGAGTCCGTAAGAGAGAACCTCCCAAGCAGAGGAGTCTTCCAAATCAAATCCGGGCGGGCCCACCTTTCATTGTTTTATAAGAAACGAAAAGTAACGTGCCGGATTTGAACCGTAGGGCCTGAGCAGTTCCTAAAATATACAAGCAACGGCGGAACTGCGAAGGCTAGATGAAAACGACTTCAAGACTTTTCCCTGCCGAGTTTTCATCGCTGTCAAATCCGGGCGGGCCCACCTTTAACCATATTCCGCAGAGTTCAGGTGGACGGGGGGTGGAGGTAGGAGGAGACTATGCGATTGAAAATCCAGGTAAGCCTCCCGGGAGACTCGTAGGGGCGTGTGTGCAAGGAAAAAAGGATATAAAATGAAATAATGAGCGTTCCAGTAATTACTTATAAAAGTTGGAATAAAGAGAGATGCAGGTGGACCTCATGATGTTCAAGAAGGCGTTGGTTGCCCTTCTGGTGCTGGCTTTCTTACCCCTTCTTTCGGTGATGACCGCCGACGGCTCTGTCGTGAACGGCTTCTCCGGGGGAGTGAAAGAGAAGACTATATATCTGAGGGGGACACGAAGCCCCCTGGTCGACGCGTCCCTCTATTTCACAATAGATCCAGGGGTCACGGTGGCCTCTGCAGGTCTTAACATATCCACGGTGAACTCTGCTACCGGGCCGTGGCTCAGTGACGTCAGAATAGACTTCGGCCTCGACCAGAGGCCCGAGTGGGAGTTCACCGGAAGGGGATACGGGGAGCTGGGGCACCAAAGCGTATTCTCCGATGACAGCCTGAGGAAAACTATCAGAATAACCGCATCCGGTGGCGCAGGAACCGCCGGTTCCATCATCCTCCCCTACGGTGCTGAAATTATATCTGCGGAGGTGAACCTGACAGGCAGGTTCGTGCCCGAAAGCACCAGATATACCGCGTATTCTACCCCCTCATCTTCAACACCCGTACCGAGAAAGGCCTCTCCGGGGAACTTTGATGGGGACAGCAAAATGGATGCAGCGGTTGTTCTAGATTCCACCGTTTATTCTTATGTCCACAACTCGGGATTACGACGGCGATGGAGACGATGATATCGCCTTTTCAACACCTGACAGCGGCAAGTCAGGGATATATTATCTGAACAACACCGCCTCTGGGACATCCTTTACCCAGATGCGGATAAACGACTCCTTCACGGCCAAATTCAACGGAACGGCTTGGAACAGTTGGGTTATTGGGAAATCCTCCTCCTCGGACAGCAGCCATACCGTTTATGGGATCTATCCTGGGAGAATTAACAACGATACCTGGCCTGATATTGTCCTCTACCAGACAAATAGCTACCAGTTCTACTGGTTTGAGAATCCTGCCAACACCTCCTTCTACAGCAACAGCTCAAACAAGGGCACCAACTGGACCAGACACCTCGCCTTCTCCCCCTCCTACGGGAGCCCCCAGAGGTTCGCGGTGGGTGACGTTGACAGCGACGGACTGGATGACATTGTGACCATGCTTACGGGCTACCGTGGCTCGATATATTTCCACAAGAACCCCGGGAGTAGCGGTACATGGTCTAGGTATACAGTGACCTCGTATCTTTACTACGCATCAAATCTGGCAGTGGGGGACATAGACGATGACGGCTATGCCGATATAGTTGCATCATACAATTACCGACCCAAGCGCCTTGTGTGGTTTGACTCTGGGGGAAGTCCCACCTCAGGTAGTTGGACCCAGAGGACTATAGACTCCGGCCTCAATAATCCCTCTGCATTCCACGTCCAAGATATGGATGGAGATGACGACGGCGACATCATTCTGCTGGAGGGAACAGACAGACAGGTTATTATGTACGAGAACTCCGGCAGCGGTGACGGGACTGAATGGAAGAGTAACTTTGTGGAGGTCGGGAGCATTAAGGATTACAGGGGGGCAAAAAGCGTTGATTTTGATGGAGATGGGGATCAGGACATTGTTGTGGCCGTGCACGGCACTGGCCTGGTGATGTGGCTGGAGAACGACGGAACCCCCTTCAGCGGAAGCTGGGAGAGCTACGTTATAAGCCCGGGGAGGTTGTCCGGTGCCACGGACGTGGACGTAGGCGATGTAGATAACGACGGGGATCTTGATGTGGTAGTAGCTCTCCGAGGGGAGGGTTCGGTGGTGCTCCTTGTTAATCCAGGGAACGAAAAAGAGACCTTTGATGCTTACTACATAGCAAAGAATGTGGTTACCGGCGCCTATGAACCATACGGCCTCGATAGGGTGATGTTCGCAGACCTGGATAAGGATGGTGATCTAGACGTTCTTTTCTCGATTTATTACTACTACTCGGCAGGATTATACTGGCTTCAAAACAGCAACCCCTACAGCGAGAACTGGCTCAGATCTGCAATACATTCCGCAAGCTCCTACTACACCGGCTTTGATGTGGGTGACATAGACAAGGATGGGGATAATGATGTGGTCTTCCTCTACGGTGGCTATTCTGGAACAATAAGCTGGGCGGTGAATCCAAAGCCTGCAGGACAGCCTACGGGAAGCTGGGCGGTGAAGCCCATCGGAGGAGGCCTGTATTATCCTCAGGATGTTGAGCTTTACGATATAGATGGGGACGGGAACCTAGATGCGGTTGTCACGGACACCTACCGACACAGCATAAAATGGTTCCACTGTCCTCCTAACCCATTATTCGCAAGCAGCTGGAACGTCTACGTCCTGGGAACTGGCGTTACCTATCCCTGGAGGCTCAACGTGGCCGATGTTGGAGATGATGGATACCCAGACGTTGTTGTCACATCAAACTACCCCTGGAGCGGATCGTGGGCCTATTATGGAGTCAAATGGTTTGAGATGAACGACTCTCCCTTTACCAGATGGGAGAGACACACTCTTGATACCTCCACAGCAAATACCTGGGACACCATGTTTGTGGACCTCGACAACGACTCAACTCTGGACGTCTTCTTCACCTCCAGGAAGGACAACCTGGTAAGGCTCTGCAGGCTTAATCTAGTATACCCCGCCTCTCCCTATATAGACGTAGGCTCGGACAATCAGGTGGACTGGCAGTACCCCATCACGCTGAAGGGATGGACGCGTGTTGACCTGAGCCAGACTCTGAATCAGATTGTAAACTCTGCACCGACAGGGGGGACTGGCTCCAGCAGGGACTCCTATGGGAACCTGCTGTATACGATTCCCATAACCATAGGGACGTCCACCAAGGGCAAGTTTACCCTGGGCGATATAGACATAAGGTACAATCTTTCAGTGGCGATCGGAGAAGCGATGGACATAACGGATCTTGTTGAGAGGGTGATAACGAAGTACTCTTCTGGAAAGGTGAGGGTTTATATTGGAATCTATTCCAACACCCCTGGGGCGATCCACGTATCGGATTTACGAGTAGAATACAACACGGCGCCTGAGATAGAGAGGATTCCGGACATACTGATATACGAGGACAGCCGGGCGGAGGACAACACGCCTGT
>NJDV01000006.1 GCA_002254765.1 Thermoplasmatales archaeon ex4484_36
GGAGCAGGGCTCGAGGCTGCTCCTTCCGAGAGTTTTCCCCGCCGGCGATGGAGGCATATCCGCCGGCCAGGTCTCCGTAGCTTTCAGAAGGCTCGCCGGGGATTGAGCAGTTAATTCGCTGAGACACCAAAGCCATATCACCGGACGAGGGGGCTTATTTGCTTAGCGACAGCTAGATGGCCGGATAGAAAAGGTCGGCAAACCTATTAGATAAGCTATGAACTGTTACAATCGAAGAAGACGGCGAGAGAAGGAAAATATAGGCGGGATAAAGAAAAAAGGGAGAAAAGTGGGGAGGGGGTGGGACATGAGAGCTGCTGGATGAGGATTTACTCCTCCTCGTCTCCACTCTTTCCACCCTCTTCGCCGCCCTTGCTTTCACCCTTCTTGGCGGCGATTATATCGTCTATCCTCAGTATCATCCCAGCAGCTTCGGTGGCCCCTAAAATGGCCTGCCTGCCCACCCTCAGAGGCTCGAGCACGTTGAGCTTCCACATATCCTCTATCTTGCCGTTCATCACGTTGAGCCCCATCCATTTGCCCTTCTCGTCCTTGTGGGCGTCCCTGAGCTCGATGAGCGTGTCTATGGGGTCGAGCCCGGCGTTTTCTGCCAGAGTCTTGGGCACGATCTCTACTGCGTCGGCGAAAGCTTCAATGGCCATCTGCTGCCTGCCGCCCACATCCACGGCGTACTTCCTAAGCTCCCTGGCGATTTCAACGGCAGCAGCTCCGCCCCCAGGGGTCACATAGCCGTCCTCAAGGGCCACCCCCACCACACCTATCGCATCGTGGAAGCTCCTCTCCAGCTCCTCCACTACATGCTCCGAACCGCCCCTCAGCAGAACGGAGACCGAGCGTGCCCCAGGACAGCCCTCAACGAAGGTCATGTTCTCGTCCCCCACCTTCTCCTGATACACCCTCTCCGCCTTGCCCAGGTCCTCTGAGGTGAACTCTTTTATGTTGTTTACGATCTTCCCCCCGGTTGCCTTTGCAAGCTTTTCCATATCGGACTTCTTCACCCTTCTGACAGCGTAGATGCCTGCCTTTGCAAGGAAGTGCTGGGCCATGTCGTCAATGCCCTTCCTTATCCAAAATGACCCCCTCAACTATCCTGGAGTCCTTTATTGACCCGCCGTGCTTCTTCTCCACTTTAATATTGTCTATGTCCACGCGGATGCGTCCATCCTTCTCCTCAGCAACCCTTCTCACAGCATTAACCGCTAGTTCGGCCAGATAGTCCTTAAAGCTGTCCGAGATCTTGCCTGTCATGGCTGTGGTAGCTACCTTCTTTAAGGCCTCTGCGTCCTCAGGTTTCACCTCCCTAGCAATGTTCTTTAGGACCTCAACAGCCTTCTCTGCCGCCATCCGGTACCCGTCCACGATTACAGTGGGATGAATCTTCTGGTTCATAAGTTCCCCGGCTCTCTTCAGAAGCTCTGCCGCCAGAACCACGCTTGTAACGGTACCGTCCTTGCACTCCTCGTCCTGTGCCTTGGCCACCTCAATTAACATCTTGGCAGTTGGGTGCTCCACATCCAGTTCTTTGAGGATTGTAGCACCGTCATTGGTAATTACCACGTCTCCTAGAGAGTCCACAAGCATCTTGTCTGCACCCTTGGGACCTAGCGTTGTTCGAACCGCCTCGGCTATGGCCTGGGCTACCATTATGTTCTTCTCCTGAGCACTTCTGCCGCTCTCCCTAGTGGTGCCCTCCTTAAGAACCAGGACAGGATACCCGCTACCTAGCATGCAGGCATCACCTCCAAAAACCCCTATATTGAGGTTCTATAAGAGACTTTCGCTCCCTACTCCCCCGCCCAGTGGTCACTACTCAGAACCCAGAACCTGTTTAATCCACTTTAGATATCCTTCGGATGCTTCATGCGGCCCCGAGAGGATAATTTCCGGGGTCTTGTAGGGATGGCGCCTCTCTATCTCCAAAGTGGCTTTCTCCACCAGCGAATTTAAAGTCTTGAATATTATAAGCCACTCCTCAGCTCTCTCCACACGTCCCTCCCACCAGTAGGTGCTCTTTATCGGTCCGAGGACCTGGCTACACGCGGCGTACCTCTCCTCCACAAGCCTCCTCGCGAGCACCTCTGCCTTCTTTAGGCTATCCACAGTTGTCATTATCTGCACCAGTGAGTCCGTCTCTTCCATCATTCCCCCTCCTCAAGCAGCGTCCAGAACTCAAAAGCTCTTCTCAGATGGGGAATCACTATAGAGCCGCCCACCACAAGGGCCACTGCCATGGCCTCTTCCAGCTCTTCATCGGTTATGCCCAGCTCCCTACACTGTGAAAGATGATATCTGACGCAGTCGTCACATCTCAAAGTAAGGGAGGCCACCAACCCGAGGAGCTCCTTCGTTTTCCTATCCAGTGCCCCCTCTCTATACACGGAGCTGTCCAGTGCGAAGAACCTCTTTATGTTCTTGCCTGCATAACTCAATACCAGCCTGTTGAGCCGTTCACGCTCCTTTTCGAAATCGTCTGGCTCCACCTTCATTACCACACCGAAGGTGCATCACCCCCGGCTTTAATATTTTTTCTTTCTCAAGCCCCTTTTAAACCCCTGAGAGCCTCCAGCGCCTCCTCTATATGGCCTCTAACTGGATCATGGTAGCCTCCTAGCCAAGGCTAAACTGCTCGCTGAAAAGATCCCCATGAGAACTGAATGTGTGTTCTATCCCCTAAGGAACCGAAGGTTGTTAAGGTCCTCTAGGAGGGACTGAAGGTCCTCCTCGTGCTCCACCTCATCCTGAAGTATCTGCACTACCATGCTGTAGGTCACTGGATCCCTCTCCCGAGTAAGTTCCTGAATCTTGTTGTAGGTGTCTATGGCACACTGTTCCCCTGCGATGTTCTGTTCAAGTATCTTCCTTACAAAGGGGTCCTCCGGCGGATCGTATCCGCAGTTTGTCTGGTCAAACCAATCTTTGGGGTTGAGCAGGGGTGTCCCCCCCAGCTGAAGTATCCTGTTCACAAGCATGTCGGCATGCCTCAGCTCATCGGTTGCGTGCTCTATAAGCTCCGCGGCCACCTCCCCCTTCATGGGGCCCATGACAACCTTAGCCCCTACCCAGTATTGGTAGTAGGCCAGCCACTCATCTGCAAGTGCTCTATTAAGCATGCTCACGAGTTCGTCAGCAAATTCCCCTACGATCTCTCTTCCTTTCTTTCCCATTTTTAGCACCTCACAATACATATGCAAGCGTTCAGAGCTTCTTATGACAGAGCCACCAGTCGTAGCACTCCATCTCTCCCCGCCTTTTAGCCTCCTCCCTCTCTTTGATCTGCTCTGTGGTGGATGCCGGAGGGACAATTACGCGGTCACGGATAAGCTCGTTATCGGGCCACTTGTGGGGGAGCGCCACCCCGTTTTTATCGCTCACCTGAAGCGCCTTTAGCGCTCTGAGTATCTCATCCCAGTCCCTACCGACCTCTGCCGGATAGTAGACGATGGCCCTCACGGTTCCCTCCGGGTCTACTATGAAGACTGCTCTAGCAGTTATGGTGGCCCCGCTGGGGATCATGCCCAGCATCTCGGCGAGCTCACCTCTATCGTCTGCGATCACCGGAAACTCTATCTCAACATTGAGGTTATCTTGTATCCACTCCATCCACTTCAGATGGCTGAACACCTGGTCCACACTCAACCCTATGACCTCTGCACCCAGTTCTCTGAACTTGTTCAGGCGCAGTTGCATGCCGTAGAACTCGGTGGTACAAACCGGCGTGAAGTCCGCGGGATGGCTGAATAGAACGAACCACTTCCCTTTAAAGTGTTCGGGCAGCTTCATACTCCCGTGGGTGGTCTTCACCTCGACCTCCGGAAACTTCTCTCCAATAACTACCATTTCTTGTGACCTCCTTCATATCCTTTCACACTGCATTATATCCCAAGCTTTAAAGAGTTTGCCCACAGTCCGTGCACATTGCAATATGATTTGGCCAAGATAGTTCCGCCCTTCTCCGTCCGGAAGGTGAACCTCACCACGGGCTCAGAATACACCCCACTGGTATCAGCTCCTCCTGCGGACGCACCGTGGGCTGCGAACTCATATCTTCCTATGAGGTAGGGAAACTTCTCCCCCTCGGGGAGGAAGTAGACCTCTATCCAGGAGAT
Source organism: Thermoplasmatales archaeon ex4484_36 (assembly GCA_002254765.1). Lineage (GTDB taxonomy): Archaea > Thermoplasmatota > Penumbrarchaeia > Penumbrarchaeales > EX4484-36 > EX4484-36. The sequence continues at coordinate 4,128 of NJDV01000006.1, forward strand.
GTGGTGGGCTGTGGTGTTGGGGTGGGGTATCTCCTTCCCTACGCTCGCCTCTGCCGTAACCCTCCCGTCCTTTTTCTCTAAGATCTCTATTGCAGGCACATGCTTCTCAGCCTTCCAATCGCCACTCTGTAATAGCTCCTTCAATTCCATTTCTCTTCACCTCTTCTAAGGATATAGAAAGAAAAAGAAAAACAGAGAGCAGCTTATATCTTTTATCCCTGAAAACCCCGCCTAGAGCGGACCATTCCAAAGGTTGATACAAAAAGTTTTAATGTGGGGATGGAGGTCTTAAAGGTTGATACAAAAAGTTTTAATGTGGGGATGGAGGTCTTACTCTTGTGAAAAAGGAAGACATAATCAAAGTGGTCTTGATCATAGGCATTGTGATTACCGCAACCTCCGCTGCTTATATCTTCAGCAATCCCCCGGCGAATCCCATAAAGGAGAGTGTCCCGGAGGGGGAAGAGAGGGGCAACACGTCCTCCGAGAAGCTTACAGGGGATGGAGATGGTGTGCTGAGGGAGGAGGCACATAAACCATCACATAAGGATGCTGGAGAGGTGGGGGAGGGTTTACACAGTCAAGACACAAAAGCACATCTACGTCTTCCCATCGCACACCTCCTACACCGAAGCCAGCAAAATGGCTGAAACCATGGAGACAGTGGGAGGGCTGAACGACAACGTCCTAAGAGTTCTGAGGGCGGTACTTGAGGGGGCTCAGACCCAGAATGAGATCGCTGAGAGGACCTCTCTTCCTGCATCAACCATATCCTATGTGCTGAAAAAGCTGGTAAATGCCGGACTCGTAAAGAGCGAGAAGGAGAACGGAAGAACTCTTTACTCTCCCCTTTATGAGAACATCTACAGGCTACCCCGTTTAGGACTTCCCCTCACCCCTTCCCCGCTGGCCCGACAACTTCCTGAAGAAGATCTACAAGTCTCTTGAACCCCCTCTCCACCTCCTCCTTCGATCCGCTCAGTCTTATCAGAACCACCTCCGGGGTTTGGGGGTAAGAGCCTACCTTAAGGCCCTCGAACTCCTTTTGCAACGTTTTAAGGACGCGGTGTATTTTGCTCTCCCTGCTCCTAACGGCGATCTCCCTGTACACCCTCTCCACCCCCTCCGGTCGTTTCATTATCCTTCCTGCAATGTTGGTCACAAATATCCCTTCGGCCTCTGCAGGCACCCCCGGGAGCACTATAATGGTTCTCCTCCGGCCGCCAAGTACAACCTCCCCGATGAGCCCCGGGGCAACGCCCACAGGGTTCCGAAGGGGGGAGAACCCTTCTGGAAGCATGTAAAGCTTTTTGAGACTATCCTCATCTGTGACGGTCTCTTTGAGCCTCTGCATAGCCTCCAAAACGAACTTGCGTGCCTCGGAGCTCTCTCTCAGCCGAAGGTTCAGCGCCTTTGATATGGCCTCCACCGTTATGTCATCGTGGGTTATTCCCAGCCCACCGGTCGTAATAATATATTTGGGATCCCATCCCGCAGTGATGTAATCTATGGCCTTCTTTATGTCCTCTTCACGGTCTCTAACGCCCATAAATATAGTGCATTCGACCCCAAGGTCTCTCAATTTTGAGGAGAGGGTGTAGATATTGATGTCCTCTGGGAGAAGAGGAATCTTCCGTTCAAGTAGGGATCGTGTCCTCTTATATGGATCACGGAATTAAACCTTTTCAGGAAGCTCTTCAGCTCTTCCTCGGAGTAATTTGCCCCCGGGGCTACAACATGCCTCGCATACCCTTTCGGTCCGCCCCAGAGGAGCCCATACATCGCCTCTCTGTATCTCTCATGGCCCACACAGCCCTCCACGTCTCTGTGGGAATCCCCTCTCTTCAAAGGGATGTTGTCTTTCAGAATTCCGCCGTGGGTGAAGACGACGCCGCATCTGGCCACAGCGATAACGGGGAGGTCCGCGAGTATGGAGGAGAGGACGTAGAGGATTCCCTGTGCCTCCTTTTCCCTTCCCCAAACCTCTTCCACCTCCCCTGGGAGGTCGTATGGGACAAAAGGGAAGAGGTAATAGTTCTCGTGGTTTCCCTGCAGCAGCACCACCCGCTGGGGGTATGTCCTCTTCAGTGCTAGCATCACCATGGCGGTGACTACAGATCCCCCCGGGACCGCGGATCTATCGGTATAGTCCCCCAGTGCTACAAGGTGAACGTCTTCGTCCTCGATGAACCTCCTAAGCGGCTTTCTGAGCGAACTGAAGTCCCCATGTAGGTCCCCCAAAACCATGATATAAGGTACTTCCCCTATCTCCTCATAGAAGCTACTCCCCCAGCCGGATTTCATGCTGAGAAGTAGGTTTACGACCTCACTGGAGCTAAGGTCCAGCACAATCTCAGGAGTTTCAAGCACTTCTTGTAGCTTTACGTCGGGCATCTTTACCTGAGTTCATACGTTTCACTGGGTGGGTGGGGCACCTTCAGGAAAGCCCTCCGGGGGGGCATAACCCTCCGGCGGTGCTTCTGGGGGATATTGTTCAGGGGGTATCTCCCCTTCAGGTGGCGCCTCTCCCTCTGGTGGTGCTTCTGTAGGTACGGGAGGTGGCGGAAGAGCTGCCTGAATGTTTCCGGCCTCAAGGAGGTTGTCCTCTTCCTGCTCAGCAAGTACCTCCTCCTGCTCCCTCCTCCTAAGCATCCAGGAGTAGATTACAATGATCGCTAGAAGGGCTATCACTCCAGCAACGATCAGTACCATGATTCCCATCAGATCCAAGAACGGTTTTTTCTCCTCCGGAGTCTCTGGAGTTGTCTGTATAGTGGGATGTTCTGCACGATCGAAGGGGTTGGTGTCGTTCTCAAGTTCCTCTCTGTTCGTGAAGAGGTCGCCGTCGGAGTCCAGTTCCGCATCATATGGGTTTGTGGGATCCAGGCCCCATATGATCTCCTTTCTGTCCTCCATCCCATCATTGTCTTTGTCGACCCCGGGTGGGGGAAGCTCTGTTTTGTTGACGCTGATTCTAATCTGTTTGGATACTGTATGAACTCCATCATACACTTCAAGCCTTATCACGTGTTCTCCCACCAGGAGGGTGGTTTCGAAGGAAGGTCTATCGCTTAAGGGCTTATTGTTGTCGTACCAGGTGAAGGTTAGCGGGTCGCCGTCGTAATCGGATGTCAGGGAAGCATCAAAGGTGATTACATCATTCTCGTAGAACACAGCTCCGCTCTCAGGGGAGGATATTATCACATTTGGTTTTGTGTTCACCTTTATCACGTACTTCTCCGATTCGATAACTCCATTTCCGGCAATATCATTCGCTCTGAACTGAATCAGATTCTGGTCCCCCTCCGGTAGTTCAAGAACGATAGAGATGTGAACCTCCCTGCCATCATTGATTATCTGTCCTGGCTCGGGGGTATACTTCGTCCAGTCGGTCCAGTTTATTCCGTTGTTCTTACTGTAACGATAATAGATGGTATTGAGGTCCACCCCAGAGGTGGTGTCAAAGAGGGTGATGTTGACAGTCACAGTGGTTGAAGGCCACCAGACGTTGGTGCTGGGGAAAATATCGCGGAACCCCACGGGTTCAGAGTCCACCTTCAGCTGGAAGAGTTCGGAATAGGTGTAACCGTTTCCGGCAAAATCCATTGCTCTGAACTTTATGTAATTTTCTGGCCCATCATCCAGTTGCGGATGGATCTCCACATTGAACTCATCCTTCACACCGAAGAGATCAGCGGGTATCCAGTCGGTCATGTTCTCCAGTCCCCCTGGCGAATATTGATATTCAACGGTGTCACCGAAGACACCCGAGCCACCGTAGTCCTTCACCTTTATGATGCAGGTGGGGGATGTTGACGTGATCCAGCCGTTCACTCCCATGGGACCCACAACAAAATCAAAGAACTCAACTTCGTCTTTATCAATGAGTATCTTGGCCCTGACAGGCTTGCTTAAGTGTCCTACTCTGTCCTCAGCCCATATAAAGAGGTTGTACTCGCCCTCCTCCGATCTGTTCCAAACGAATCTATCGTTATCTCCACTCACGAAGATACCCTGGGGATTGCTCAGGTTTATAGTGTCATTTATGTAATAGCCTCTTACCCCGGAGAGTCTGTCGGCGGTTTTAAGCCACGTCAGGAAGAGCTCATCGTCGTTATCGACTTCCGTCTGGGGGTCCCTGAAGCTATCAGCGTGGATTATAAAGCCGCTGGGTGGGGGAGGTATGTCGTCGTCTACCCTCAGAATGAATGAAGAGGGTTTATTGATGACGTTCTCCCCGGGAATGATGCCCACCCTTATTTCGAATACCTTGCTTTTCCCCTCTGAACCAGTGTTCAGGATGAAGTCGTATTCCCTTCCGCTGGAAGAGTTGTCATAACAGGTTACGCCGTTCTCATCTACCAACATGACGTAAAAGGCACTGTTTGGTGGGGATATAACCTGGGGGAAGAGAGTATCGTTCTGAGTGCAGTTGTAGATGAGCTTCTGGCCGGTGAATCTTAAAGGAATCCTGTCCCGTACCCAGGAATTGTAAGAGACTTCCTCCCATCCGTTACCCGGGTCTACATACGCTTTCATGTTGCCAATAAAAGCATAAGTGTTCTCAAGGAAAAAGACATCTGGGACCTCGCCCATACCGACTCCAGCAAAGGATGTAAGTATAAGGTATTGGACAGACAGATTTCCGCCCAACGGGAAATCCGGTGAAAACCACACTTTGAGGTCAAAGGACCAGTTCGTTACACCGTCGCTCATAAATGATGAGTTCAGCACATCCAGTTTAATGTATTCATTTTCAGGATTTATGGCAGACAGGTTCATAAGTCCGCTGGAGAAGGAGTACCGGATAAGGATGTAGGATGAAACTTCACCGAAGTAGAGAAATAGGCTCTTGAACCTGTTAACTCCTCCATCTAGATACACATCCACATGGAGGTTATAGTACCTGTAGCCAGCAAGAACAACGTGGCCGTCAGATCCGTGACCGTCAGTCAACGTAACTGAAACCTTTGGGTGGTAGGGTGTGAAGAGAATGGCTAGACCGTTGTTAATAATCTTCTGGTTGTAGCTGTAGGTGATACCGTAGGTATCCGTAGGATCCTCTATCCCCACTGTAGTGTATCCGCCATTGGAGTAGCTGGAAGATGTTGCCTGAGTGTCCTTATATTGGAACTTTATCTCACCAGTTTCGTAGAAAATAGCCTCGTAGGTGAGATCGTATGCACCACGCTCCCACTCCACCACGAAATACCGCACACCATCAGAAGTTGTTCCAGAGAGTGTCCATATTCCTCCGCTTGTGTATCTGTAATAATAGGGATAGGCCCAGTATACTGCTATTGTTCCGTGCGGAGAGCCGCTAGAGGGTAGCTTCCTGTAGGATGTGGTTACATAGGTGTCCACGAAAGAGACGTAACCTCTTGAGGTGACGTACACGGTGTCATAGGTGTTCCCATAATAGGTGAAATTAAAAGGTAGAGATACTGTGGTGTAGGAGTAGGAGCTGTACATGCTATCGCTGATCTTTGTTCCTCCCGTAGTGGCGTCTATCCAGGAGTATTCCACTTTGGGATCTGGGTCTTTATTGTCCACCCAGTAGTAGCCATAATCGTCGGGATCGCTTATATTGGCCTCAACGTCATTGTCCTGGGGGATTGTGATCAGGGCCATTGTAGATAGAGTGATCACGAGCATCAGAGACAATACTTCTATTTTTCCGTAGAGCGTCTTCATCTCACTCACCTCCTATTGGGCTTCACCTCCGGGTGGTACGTATTCCTGAGATGGGGGTGCCTCTTCCGGTGGAGTCTTCTGTCCCCCCTCCGAGGGTTCCTGTTCTGGGGGACTCTCCGGAACGCTAGCCTCGGGAGCCCCTTCCTCTGATGGGGGTTGTGGCTCTGCGGGAGCAGGGGGTGCTTCCTCCCCCGGGGGAAGGGCCTGTTCCGGTTCAGCAGCAACAGGGGCTGCCGGAAGGGTGGGCAGGGCCACCCCCACGCCGGAGCTGAGCATCTCCAGCCTTGCCGCAGAAACGCCTTTGAGAGCTCTTTCCATGGCTTCGAGCTCCAGCCGCCTTTCCTCCTCCAGCTCTTTCTGTATCACTTCTCGCGCATGTTTCCTTGATCTGTAAGCCATTGCCGTGCTGATGAGTATTCCTAGCAGAATGAGTATTACCACCATAGCAAGATACAACCAGTAGCTTATTTTCTCTTTAGTAGAGGTTATCTCCTTTTTCGGATAGTCCGTGGGGTCTATGGGATTTGTATGGGCAGTGTACTCTTCATAATCCGTATACTGGTCCCCATCAGCGTCGTTATCTGCGGAAGGGGTTCTCCAGTCCAGATGGTAAGAGTATTCCCAGATGTCGGGCATTCCGTCGCCATCATGGTCGGAGTCGGGAGTGAAGGGGAGTCTCGGAATGGCTTTTACTTTGACTGTAACGGAATCGCTTACTGTATGGATGCCATCAGTAACTTCGAGTGTGATAAGATGTACGCCAGGAGGAAGCGTCATCTGAAATATGGGCGAATGTGAAAGGACATTGGATATGTTTGAAGTCCAGGTGTATTGAAGCTCATCCCCGTCCTCGTCCTCTGTTCCGGATGCGTCAAATTTTATAACCTTGTTCTCTAGAACCTCCAGTCCATCCTGCGGCAGTGCTATCTGGATCCGCGGGGCTGTGTTAATCCATATATTGTACTCCTCGGAGTAAGTGTAGTAGTTCCCCGCTATATCCTTGGCTCTGAACTGAATGTAGTTCTCTCTGCCCTCAGCCAAATTGAGGTTTAGGGTGACTGTGATGCTGTTCCCTCCTGAAGTTATACCAGCATCGGCCCATCCGCTGTAGAACTGCCTTCCTCTGGTAGTATATCTATATTGAATGCTCGTGGGGTCCACGCCGCTCAATCCATCTGAGACCACAATGGATATCTCCTGAGTAGATGACGCCAGCCACTCTTCGGTGGCGGGAGAGAAGTCAGAGAAGACCACACCCTGAGTGTCCACTCTGATCTGGAACGCTTCAGACTCGAAGGGACCATTGCCTGCCCTGTCCATTGCTCTGAACTTTATGTAATTGTCCTCGCCGTCGTCAAAATGGGCCAGAACAACAACCTTAAGGCTGGAGCCGTATTGATTTATCCCAGCGCTCATCCACGGACCGAAATTGTCCGGACCGTCGGTGGATATGGCATATTGAATCGATGGTCCATCTATTTGCGAGCCGCCAATGTCTATCACTTCAATGGAGCACTCCACGTCTCTTGTAGTGTGCCATATCTCAGAAGAGGGCTGGAAGCCCTCAAACCTGAGCCCTAAAAGGTCGATGAAGATGGATGATGAAGTGATGGCCCCCTCATGTCCCACGTTGTCTACAGCCCACAGGTAGACCTCAAAGAGTCCTTCCGCAGCATCCTCTATAACATATCTCTTCTCACCGTAGACCTCCACCAGCTTAGCCTCACCGGTAGCATTGGTGTAACTTATGACATAATGGTCTATGCCTGAGTTAAACTCGGGTGAGTCGCGCCAGGTGAGATAAACCTCTCTATCGTTGTCCATTAGTATATTGGGATCGTCGTACGAATCTGCATGGAGGAGGAAGCCCTGAGGGATCCCGGGGTCGTCGTTATCCACCTTTACGTAAAAGGGTGGGAGGGGATTCAGAAGCGCACCGTAGGGGAGCCCCGTGACCTTCACCTCATACATGATGGTGAGAGCCTCTCTCCCCACGTTGGTGGTTAAGGAGATATCTCTTCCAGAAGAGGAGTTGTCGTAGCGGACTTCTCCAAGGTTGTTCTGCAGAATCACGTCAAACAGGTCATTGGAGGGGTAGAGGTCCTCTGTTCCGTTGTACACCAGCTTAACACCGGTGAATAGAAGGTTTGTGCCTTCTTTTACCCAGCTCCACGACTCCAAGGGTTTTCCTTCGGCCAGAACCGTGAAGTTGCCCAGGAAGCGGAAGGTGGTTATAACCCGAAACACATCATCATAGATATCAATATCCTCAAGGGGTCCTCCGTAAGAGTGTAACGTGGCTTTTATGGGCACTTCAGTGGGGAAGGTGAGAGCAAATCTTAAAGTGAAACGAACTGTCCAGTTCCTGATGGTGTCGTTGGTTATTATAATGGATGCGGGATCAATGGACACAACCCCCAGCGGATCGGACTCAACAAAGACTATTCTACCGTCTTTATCCCATTTCAGGACGATGGTGCCGGAGGTGTAATCGAGGGTTATTCTGGTGCCCTCGATCTGTTCTATGTGCCAGGTATCGGTTACCATGAGCTCAAAAGTGTAATTTCTGTATTCTGCATAGCAGGTTCTGTTATCGGGCCTGTCCCCGTCAAGGAGCCTGAAGTATTGATTTCTGATCTCTGGATTTATAGATGGGAAGATGTAGACGGCACCAGCATATCTTGCGCCGTAAGCGCCGGGAGCCCTCCAAGCGCCCATCACGAGATCCTTATATCCATCGCTGTCTATGTCCATGAAGGCGAGGGGTTTGCCATTATAGTATCCCAAGTAGGAAGAGCTTGCGGGGCCTATTATCTTCGCCTGATAGGGATAGGAAGCCAGAGATATTGTTGCCGGTAGCGTGGGAGTTCCAAGGATAAGATAGACCTCGCCTTTGTAGTTGGAAGCCCCACCGGCCCCCACCAATAGGTCGTCATAACCGTCCCGGTTATGGTCCCCCACAGCCACACTGCCCAGATAGCCATACGTGTTGGTTTGTGAAATGGTAACATTTGCGTCGGCGGTGGTGTACTCCCCGCCGCTGCTCAAATACGGTCCGCCGTAATACACGTACACCCGGCCTCTGTAAGATGATGCCCCGTATGCGCCGGCCACAAGGTCGTCATATCCGTCGCCGTTAATGTCGCCGGAAGCCACATTGATTCCGAGATAATAGTAACTGCCGGCCCCTGTGATGTTTATCCATTTGCTGCGGGGGTAGTTTCTGAGGTTGATTTGAGAAGGGAAGCCGGAGGAGGAGCCCAATAGCACCGCCACCTGACCGTTATAGTATATCCTATTCTTAATGTCGTAGTAGTAATAGGAGCCTATAACAAGGTCCTTGTAGCCGTCGCCGTTGATGTCCATTACATCAAGGTCCCCATAGCCCAGACGAGCATATACGTTCGTGTAATAGTAGTGAGCCCAGCTATAGAGACGGGAATATATATCAGCAGGTGCCCAGCCAGTTATCTCAACGTCTGCATCGCCGTCGTCTGCGTCAAGATAGGTATCATTGTAGAATGTTTGGCCATAGAAGACAAAGACCTTTCCGTAATAGGTATTATAATAGTGATACTCGGTTGGAGTGGTATAGAAATAATAGTAGTAAGATGACCAGTAGGGCTGGGATATGATGGCATCAGCCAGGCCATCCCCGTTTAGATCTTTAAGCGCAACCCTCCATCCGAAGTATGTATATGTGGTGGCAAATGAATAGTCCGCTCCGGGTGGTGGGGTTTGTTCTCGTCTCCCGCTGAAGGTGACATTAGCCTCGTCAGAGCCTATGGTTCTGTTGAGAGAGGAGTTGCCGAAGAAAAGATATGCCTCGCCCCGGTAGCTGTCCACGCCGTATGCCCCTATAAGCACATCATCATATCCATCGCCGTTTGCGTCGCCAGCAGCTACAGAGCAACCAAAATAGGAGGCAGAGGAGGTCCCGCGATAGCTGAAGATGACGTCCGCCTCGTCGGCGGTTCTCTGTGTGTGTAGGTAGTTGAAAGATGTGGAATAGAACACGTAAACCCTGCCGCCGGTGTATTTACTGTACTCTCCCACCACCAAATCATCTTTCCCGTCCCCGTTTATGTCCCCTGTTGCTACCGTAGAACCGAAATACTGGTAAGTTAGGGTGCCCATGGCAGAATAAAGGGAAGGCTTCTTTGAAAGGTCGTAGTCCCCGCTGACAAACCTGAGGTCCTCCCTCACCGAATTTTGGCCTATCACCTCTCTTGAACCTTCTTCCGCCCCATCCGTCGCTTCCCCTAGAACATTCTCTGAACGCTCCCGGGGTGAAAGTGCGTAGACCGCACCCGCAGGGACAATCAGCAGGCCCAC
>NJDV01000007.1 GCA_002254765.1 Thermoplasmatales archaeon ex4484_36
GTCTTTTGATGTTGTAGGTGCGGACAGATAGCAAATAGAGGGCAATGTGGCCTAAGAATGGGTGTAGGAAGAGTTCCACACCCATCAATTTATTAAATAATGTGAGATATATAACATATCATCTGGAGCTTGAGGATGCAGGTAGCTTGCCGCCTCCCGCCGATTACAATATCTTCTCACGCCTCTCCTCGTTGGAGGGAGAGATCCAGCAGAGTGTTGACCCCCCTCAGATTGTGAACTACTCCGCCCATGCGTTGCCCCTCAACATATACACCCCGCACAATATCCCCTCGAACTTTATGAACAATTATGAAGTGGCCGACCAGGAGCTCTCCCTTCCAAAGCTTAAAGAGCCGCTGATCATTGAGGAGGTCAAGAAGAACCCCCGGGCAAATTACACAACACTTCTTGACTGGGTCCTGCCCCAACCCTTGAGTGAGGGGAGCCTGAACTTTGGGGTGATGACCTATCAGGAGGGGTATGTGAACTGGAAGCTTGGCTCCCTTATCCCAAGGCTTGTCTTCACAGATTCGGACCTATCCCGCTGGGTATACATAGACACCGACAATGACTCCTCCACGGGGGACTCTGCCGGGAGAGATATCAGGGTTCGTTTGGGCGTCACTCAGGCCAGTGTTGAAATAAACCCCCCTACAATACTACCCCCCACCCCCCCATCCCTTTCTTTCGAAGGATTTACCATCACCCTTGAGGTGGAGGCGCTAGGAACTCCGAACCCCTCACCCCTTGAGGTCTATGTGGTGAAGGCCATATCCTATTCTGGAAAGAACTATCTGTGGTGCCTGGGTGCTGGGGCAGACCATCCCCCCTCCAGACTCATCATGAGCGTGAGGGCCGAGAGGGTTGTGGCCAGGTTTGAAAGGGGTAGCTTCTCTGGCTTCTCTTTAAGTAATCTCAGCAGTGCCCAGTTCTCCTTCATAGACGTTGTTGGGCCCTACAGCATATCGTACTGGAGCCAGGATGGCTTATCATCATTCTCGCCTCACATCGCCCTCCTGAAGGTGGAAGACCTTCGGATCGTAGGCTACTCCCATTTAACTGGAACCCTCACACCATCCCTCGGATACTCCTCCGTTCCGCCCTCGGGAAACCTCTCTCTGGACTTCCCCTCCCTAACATCTCCGATAAATGAACTGGTGTGGAGAGCAGGTGAGGAGGGGTCAGGAGAGTTTCCCACAAGACTTGACCTAGCATATAGAGAAGAAGATTCCGCCAGCCTATATGCGGTAGCGAAGGTCACCGACCTACCACCTTCTCTGCATATCAAGGTGGACCGTCACAGCACAGGCGGGAAGAACGTGACCGAGCTTACCTACCACGGCTCTCATACCGTAGGGAGGCTAGCCTTCCACGAGGAGATTCTCTCACCTACGGGAGAGCTATCCGTCACGACCATGCTGATCAAGGAGTTACCCCTCACATTGCACCTCAGCACAACGGGAGGAGAGTTCTACTCCTACAATGCTACCTTCCCGGTCAACGCCTCCCTGGGGATTGTGGGAGGTATGTTGGAGGGGGTCATGGGAAAGATATCGGAGAGATTCGGCAGGATCGGCAGGGTTCTAAGGTCCCTGCCCAGATCCGTAGCCACTCTTCCTGAGGAGAAGGGGTGGCTTGAGGCAGAGTGTGAAGGGGGGCTGGGGGAGATCTTCTACGCCTCCGGAGAGCTGAAATACCTAACCACATCCTCATCCAGCTATCTATCCATCTACCAAGCTAATGAGGATGCCTACCCCACCCTTTCGATCCGGCTGAAGAATGTCCAAAAGGGGGAGCTGAACTTCTCCTCCGGCTTCAAGGTCGCTCTCACACTTCTCAAAAGACAGAAGGTCGATCTCGCTGGAATCATCCCGGGGGGGGAGACATTGCTCATGGTAGATAGCGCCCCCGGGGAGATGACCATTCTTCAGGACCCGGAAGGAGAGAGGCTCTTTTTGGGACTCTCCGAGAGGGTGGAGGAGGTCCACCTTCTTGGCAGAAGCGAGGAGGTCTCAATTGAAATGATAATAGAGGGGCTTATGGGGGAGGCTGAGATTATAAATCTGAAAGATACCTTTTGGGTCTCTTTCGGGGAAGCCATAAACTCCCTCTCTTTAAGGGGCGCCTTCCGACCTTTACCCGAGTATCTTAACATGACGCTTCCCTCCAATCTCACAGGGGTTGAAATCCCGCTCCCCTCTCTATACGGAGGTGACTTCACCGGAATAGCCGAAGGCCTCCTCTCCTTAACAGGCATCGCTGACAGCCTTCTCAACCTGACGTACAACGCCCTTGACTCGATGGTGGAGAGGCTCGGGGCCATCGGCCAAAACATGTCCCTCAGCTGGAGGGTGGGTAGCGACCAGTCCACGGACCTTGTCCTCCACGTACAGAGGCTGGGAAGCGCTCCTTTCAAATCTGCCAGCTGGACACATGGCCTCTGGATATACCAGAGCGGCAAGGGCAGGGAGTCCTCCCTCGACATGAAAATATTCCTCATGGGCCTCCCCTCGGAGGGCTCTTTAAGCTTCTCCTTTGAGGAGGAGACCCTTGTGTTCGACCTGGACTTCGAGGGATACTCACCAGCCATGCCATGGCTTCTTGTAAGGACCTTAGGTTTCCAAGATAGAGATATAACGATCTACATGAACGACATAAAATCCGGTATAAACATGGACGTGCCTCGAGTTCCTCTACATAAAGCTCTCCAAATCTTTGAAGGGGAGATGGTCTCAGATCTACGGCATTTTCCATGATCTCCCGTTGAGCTTTAGTGCCCGCATAGAGAGCAACCCACTAGTAAGCTTAAGACACCCCCTCACCCTCCAAGGGTTCCCCACGTTTTCTCTCGCAACAAGCGGGAGGGATATAGACCTCTACATAAACTACGATGGGAAGGGGCTGGGCCAGAGGGGAAGATTCACCATAAACTCCCTAATCTTCTCCGCTAGGGACGTGAAGAGCCTGGCACTGGACTCCAGCATGCTCCCCGGAGGGTTGCCTGTCATATATCTAAAAAAGCTTGAAGTGAGGAACGTGAAGGCCGTTTTGGACTTCTCCCTGAAGGTGCGCGGAAAAGACATGTCCCCCAGAGGAAGCTTCTACGTATATAGAGTGTCATCCAGCGGTTTCACCCGCACCCTCTCCCTGCAGAGCGGCCCGCTCGAAATCAACCTGGAGGGCTACAGGAGCGCTACTATCATCCCTGCACCTATTGTAATGATGTGGCAGGAGGCCGTATCGGGGGTGGTAAGCTGAAGAGGGGACTTCTCATCTCTGTGGTCCTTGTGGCCGTAATCCTCGCCACCTCCGCATACATCCTCTACCCCCGTAGGAGCCTTCAGGTCTATCTCCTCTACCACGAGGCAATAGGGGGCGGCGGGGTGGGCGGGATAATAGACGTCAACCTAATGGTGAAAAACACCGGTAACCGCAAGGCCGGATATGTTGAAGGATACCTCTCCGTTGTGGGAGAGGGTGGTGAGGAGGTTCTCAGACTTAACATCTCATTTTGGGACCTAGCCCCGGGGGATGTGGATGAGGCCCAGGGTTACTTTGTGGGAGATCAGTTCCAGAGCTATCGGATGGAGGTGAGTCTTACCTACTCCATAGGTGAGAAGGACGGAAGCGTCATGAAAGTCCTTCAGATAAGCGAAGACTACATGAACGTTATCTCTAGCTTCACCCTGAAGTGCTAGGTGAGCTACTTACTTACGGAGTATTCCCTTGTAGCCGCAGGACGGACATACAACTGTAAGTGGTCTCTCCGGAGATGTCACCTTTATCTTAGCACTGCACTTGGGGCACTTAACAAGCTTCGGCTTGTATTTCTTCTCCTCCTTGACCTCTTCCTTCTCTTCCTCTTCCACAGCCACTTTCCTCTTCGGTCTGAAAGTGACCTCCTCTTCTTCTTCCTCCTCTTCCTCAACCTCCACCTTGACAGAGGGAACCTTGATCCTTCTCTTCTCAAACCTGCGTGGTTCCTCCTCCTTAGGAGGTGCCCTGCCTTTGAGCTCCTCTATCCTCTCTCTCGCCCTCCTAAGCTCGTACTCCAAGTCCTCTATTTCCTGCTGAAGTTCTGAGACCTTCCTCTCGTGCTCCTCAAGCGGGATCATCTTCTTCTTCTCCGCCTCCAGCTGCTCCTTCTCCCTCTTTAAGGCCCTCTTCTCATCCTCGATCTTCCATTCCAGCTCGCTCAGCTCCTTCTCCTTCGCCTCAAGCTCTTCCTTCATCTTCTTCAGCTCATCCCTCTCAGCCATCAGTGAATCCTTGAGCCTCGCAATGCGCCTGTCCTCCCTCTCAAGAAGCGCTTTTTCCGCCTCCATATCCTTCTTCTCCGCCTCAATCTCCCCTCTCTCCTTCTCAAGTGCTGCCCTCTCCTCCCTCAGAGCCCGCCTCTCCTCCTCAAGCCTTCTCCTCTCCTCCTCCAGTGCGCTCTCCCTTCTCTCAACATCATCGAGAAGTGCCTGAGCCTCCTCCATCTTCTTCTCCACTTCCATCATACCCCTGCGATACTCCCTGTAGTTCTCCTCAAACTCCTCAAGCTGCTTCTGAAACTCCTCCTCTTTCTTCCTCAAATCCTCCCGCTCCCTCTCCAGCATCTCCCTGCGGCGCTCCAGCTCCCCCCTCTCCCTCTCCAGCTCAGCCTTTAAGGCCTCCACCTCCTCCCTCTCCTTCTCAAAGGCCTCCTTCTCTTTCCTCAGGCGGTCCTTCTCCTCAAAGAGTGTGGCCTCCCTCCCGTCGAGGACCGATTTCTTCTTCTCAAGCTCTTTTCTCTCCGCCTCTAGCTCCTCTTTGAGCCTCTCAAAACTGAGCTTCTCCTTCTCTATCTCATCCCTGAGCTTCAGGAAGCGTTTCCTCTCCTCCTCCAGCTCCTTTATCTCCTTGAGGAGGTCCTCCCTCCTCATCTTGATGTCCTCCGCCTCCCTCTCAAGCCTCTTACGCTCATAATCAACGTCCTCTTTTTCCTTCTCCAGCTTCAGAAGGTGCTCCCTGAAGTGCTCCTCCGCCTTCTTGAGTATCTCCTCCTCCTTGCGAATGAGCTCCCTTCTTAAGGACTCCACCTCGTCGTAGAGCTTCAGAAGCTCTTCCTTCTCCTTCTCTATCTCATCCCAGCCCTTGGGCGTGGGCATCCTTGCCCTCTCTCTGGCTCCCTTCTCCGCCTTCTCCTTCACCGGAGCCTCCTCCACCATCTCCTCCAGGGGCTCCTCTACGGTCTCCACAACCTCTTCCATCTCGGGCTCCATCACCGCCTCTGGCTCCTCCGGTTCAAAAACGGCCTTCTTCGCCCTCCTGCCCTTTTTTTCCGCTTTGGTGTCTTCCCACTCAACCTTTATCTTTCTCTTTCTTGGCATCTGGTTCACCCCTTTAAGAGTGCAGTTTCATGCTAAACCAGGCTTTAAAAACTGCATTTTTGTATTAATAGTTTTTTGTCCAAACCCGGGATTTCGCAGGGAGAACAGTGTTTTTCACACCCGCTCGGAACAGAAGTTAAAAATATAGCCGCCATTTTTATATCACCGTGGAGTTGAATCAATTGAAGTCGGAGGATAATGGCAGAGATGTAAACGGCCGGAGACGCCACCCCACCACCGAGCTGCTTGACCTTCTCTACGACAGAGAGCTTGCTGCTGTTGTGATAGGAAGACGCACCTCGGACATGAAGCGACTGCGATCAAGGGGCCTCCTTCTTCTAGGAGAGATCTTAGAGTCCGGCGACGGTATTGAGAAGGGCATGCCGGTCTACCTGGGTGCAGAGTACCCCCACGTGGTATTTATATGCGGTAAGAGGGGCTCGGGAAAGAGCTACACCTTAGGTGTCTTCGCTGAAGAGCTCTGCAGAAACTCACTGGAGATAGCAACCGTCATAGTGGACCCGATAGGAATTTTCTGGTCGCTTAAAGAGAAGGGGTATGGTGCTCAGGAGAAGCTGAAGGAAATGGGGCTGAGACACAGGGGATTTAAGAACACTTTGGTTATGTCCCCTCCCGTGCCGGGGGAGCCCCCCCCAGGGAACCCCCTCACCATATCAGTCTCGGACCTCAAGGCGGAGGATTGGATGGCCATATTTGACATAGACCCCTTCTCCCAGCAGGGCAACCTCATCTCCGACATCATAAAGAAGGTGAAAGGCGGCTATAGGGCGGCTAGAGGGGAGGGCTACGAGCGGGTTGAGGGAAAGGAGAGGTACACCATAGAGGACATGATACGATGCGCAGAGGAGGATGTGGATATCCTCTCACCGGAAAAAGGCTACTCCCAGCATACCCGCCGAAGCATTATATCGCGCCTGAAGGCCGCCCAGTCCTGGGGCTTTTTCTCCCCGGATGGGACCCCTCTAAGTACCATAGCAAGACCTAATGCTATAACGGTCCTTGACCTCTCCTCCCCCTCCCTGGGGGATTCAAAGCGGGCCCTCATAACGGGAATTCTGGCAAGAAATATCCTTGTGAGCCGCTTAGGGGGGAGGGGGGCCATCCCGGTGACCTGGCTCCTTATCGATGAGGCGCACCTTATCCTCCCCCGGGGGAAGAGGACCGCAGCCACCGAACCCCTAGTGGAGTACGCGAAACTAGGGAGGAAGCCAGGGTGCGGGCTGGTCCTTGCCACCCAGAGGCCCTCTGCCACGGACGACGATGTCCTCTCCCAGGTGGACCTGGTGGTGGCCCATACACTGGCCATGAAGGATGACATTTCAGCACTTCTCAAGAGAATGCCCACACATATGCCGAAGGAGTTCTCCACACCCTCCTTCTTAAGGGGCCTCAAACCTGGGGAGGTGGTGGTGGGAGACCAGATGGGCGGAGGGAGGGCCTTTCTTATGATGGTGAGACCAAGGCTAAGCAGACATGCCGGCGAGACTGCAATGCCCGGGGGAACAATAAGAAAGAGGAGGGAGGAGAGGTCTCCCTTAAAGGTGCTTGAGAGGGCGCCGCCCTCACTCCTTATAGAGACGGACGAGACCGAGACCGCCCTGAGGCAAATACTCTCGGAGTTCTCCACCCTGGGCGGCTTCGTTCTTTCGGGGGAGGGAATGTATGCGTCGAAAAGCATGACGGGGGGGTTCACTCTGCGGGAGCTTGGGAGCAGACCGCTGAAGGCCACGGTGGAGACCCTCCAGCAGATGGCCGAGGACCGGGGAGGTGGGGCTATTATCATAGGCGGGGTGGAGGATGTTCTGAAGGAGATGTTGCCGGAGGAGGTCCTCACGCTCTTCAAGGAGCTCCGTTGGAGGTCGTTGAAGGGCTCTTCCAAACTCATTATAATTCTGGACTACGAGCTTCTTCCGAAGGAGCACTTGGAATACATAGAGAGGGCCTTTGACGAGACCCTCCTCTACAGAAGTGTTGAGGGAAGGTGGGAGAGGAAGGAGAGGGAGCTGATGGGGGAGGAGGAAAGCAGGATAAGAATAGAGAATAGAGTCCTGAGAGAGAGGCTTGAACGGATAGAGAGAAGCTATCAGGAGCTCCTCTCAAAGCTGGCAAGAGGGGAGCTGGAGGGGCTGGAGGAAGGGGTGGACGCACTTAAAAAGAGCATAGAGGAGGTGAGGGGAGAGGCCAGGGAGGAGAAGGTAGCCAGCGGATACTTAAAAGCCTTGGAGAAAGACGTTGAGCTTCTGAAGGAGAAGAAGGCGGCGGGAGATAAGGTCGGACCGGTGGAGAGCGAGGAGAGAGAGATTAAGAGAGGGAAAGAGGGCTCGGTGGAGGGAAAGAATAAGAGGGTGGGAAGAGGGGTTTCCAGGAGGGAGGGGGGGAAGGAAAAAAGAAAGAAAAAAAGCCCTCTTTCGGATAAGGGTGTGAAGAAGAGGGGAGCCGAGGGGGAGAGCAGAAGGGTGAAAAAGCCGAAGGTGAGGGAGGGAAGAGTGCATGGGGAGAAGAAGCCCCTAGAGAGGTCCACAGAGGAGGCGGGGGAGCTAAAGGAGCTGAAGCCCATAAAGGGTGGATTAGAAGAGGAGGAGAGGGGAGGAAAGGAGGAGGCTCCCCCCCGGAAAGAAATCATTCTCCCAGTGGTGCCGCCCCGGATAGAGCCCGAATGGGCGGCCGAAGCGGCCTTGAAGGAGCTAAATATTATAACCAGAAGGAGGAGCGACGTGGCAGACATATTCCCCTTCTACCTCCCCATACTCACGGTAGAGACCTCCGCCCCGGGGGGCCTTATCAAAAGGCCCAGGAGGTTCTACATCTACGTTGACCTCCACTCGGGGGAGCTCATAATGGGCTGGGGGAGGCGCCTTACAAGGAGCGAAGGGTTCCCCGAGCTGGTCACCCTCCCCCCCCTTGAAGCGAAGCTTATGTTCCATCTGACCACCCACCACCCCGCTTCGTTGAAGGATATCCTTGAAAACTTCAAGCTCCCCAAGGAGAGGGTTGTGGAGCTGCTGAAGTCCCTTCAGGGGAGGGGCCTTATAAAGGAGGAATACGACTCCGAGAGCGGCGAGAGTGTCTACTCCCCGATGAAACCCTTCTATCTCCCCAAGAGCTTGAGAAGGCCTCTGGCGGACCTGCCCTCAGCAACAGAGGAGGTGGTGGAAGAGCACATATTGAAGCCGCGAGCAGACGAGAAGAAAACCTTCAGAACGCTGGCCTTCCTTGAGGACAGGCTGAGGATGGGCGAGCGGAGGAGGATATACTACCCCTACTACCTGGTGGACGTAGACACTCCCAAGGGGCTGAGGAGGTTCGCCGTGGACGCCGTGACCGGGAGGGTGGACAGAGACCTGAAAGGGATAAGCAGGATCGACATGATCCCCCCGAAGACCCCCAAGAAGCTTAAGCTCAAAATGAGAAGCCCCGGGAAGGGCGGTAGGCCTCGGCCGGACAGGGGCCCAAAAGACAGTGACGACAGCTGACGCAGGTCTTCTCATCTATCTCTATTCCGGAAGGACCGAGGGTGAGGGCACCTGTGGGACACCTCCCAGGACAGATACCGCAGTGAACGCACTCCTGGGAGCGTATGGCAACGCTCTTGAGAAAACCCACCAGGTCCCCCACTGCGCTGCCCTTCAACACCACTTCCTGACCGCTCACCTCAACGAGAACCTCCCCTTCGGGGGTCCTGACAACTCCCTCCTTCACCTCCCCTACAGCGTAGAGAATATTGAGAAGTCTTCCCTTATCCTTTACGCCTTTGAGGACGATTCTATCCCGCCCCTCTTCCATCTCAAGCATTCCCATCCACCCCCTCCTCAGGTCCTCCGGGAGGCTGATGCCCTCCCTCCTTGCCATCTCCCTGAGCCACCCCGGGGGACGCCTATAGCGCCAGGTGCCCCAGCGGAGGGCCTCTTTCGGGAGGGACTCCCTCTCTGCCCACCTTGCGAGGAACTCACTCCACCTCTCCCAGTGGGGGTGCTCCCCGCCTATGACCTCAAGGTCCCCCATGTCCGTGGCCGGACAGAGCCAGCAGCCAATCCTGTCCAGGCCCCTCCTGTAAAGGGGGTTGAGAGGTGCTCCCTTCATTAAGATGTAGAGGAAGACTTCAAGGGCCGTCCAATCCTGTATGGGGGAGGCCCCTATCTGGCCCGGGACCCACGGATTCCTCCACACCTCCCCCTTCTCCATCCTTCCGAAAGACTCGTATCTCCTCTGGCCTATGAAAGAGAGAACACCCTGGGGGAAGCGCTCACCGATGAGCTTCACCACGGGGCCAAGCTTCAGGCTCTTGCAGCAGAACCTGTAGTCCCTTCCCGGGGGCCCGAAACGCTCTATCTCGGAGTAGAAGTCCGCCGTGGGGGTGGCCTCCAGCACATCTAGCTCGTAGCGGCGGGCCACATCCCTCACGTTCTGTAGGGTTTCGGGGAACTCAAGTCCGGTGTTCACGAAGAGTATGGGGGGCTTCAAGCCCGCCTCGAGCACTACAAGCAGGGTCGCGAGGGAATCCTTCCCCCCCGAGTAGGAGACAACAACAGGAAGGCGAGGGAATTTCTTTCTGACCTCCCTCACAAACTCCACACCCTTCTGCTCCAGGTACTTCAGATACTCCCTATTAGCCTCAACCACATCCTGAATGCTCATCAGGGCCGGGGGCGGGGGGATGGGGGAGGTGGGGCTCTTCCAGCGCACCTTAACCACCATTCCCTTCCCCGGGGATACCTCCCCCGGGGGAAGGTCTGCAGTGGCCCGGCCGCCGGCAAAGAGGCGGCCGGATGGGTCAAGGAGGAGCACCTCCTGTCCTTTCTTCACTCCCCCCCTTACCTCAAGGGCCCCCGGGCGGAGCAGCGATGCGCCCCTCTCGAGAATTGCCTGGGCTGCACCCCCATCCACAGTGATAACTCCCCTCTCAGCCACATCAACGATCCTAGCGGAACCCCCCTCCCTCAATGTGAGGCGAAAATCACCCTCTTTGAGGTCGTAGATTACCGCCCCCAACACCTCCCCCCCTGCAATGACCTCATGGTGGAGATCCACCGAGGGGGCCCTATTTATAAAGACCACCTCCCCATCCCTGACAAAGGCCTCGGCCGCCCTCTCCCCAAAGTTCCTTCCTACAACCTCTCTTATGAGGCGGATGTCACCCTCAAAGGCGGGCCTTGCATCCCCGGGAGGGGTCAGTCTAACCACGCGGGTGTCCTCGCCACAGCGGGGGCATATCCTCTGAGCCACCACCGGCAGGTTGCAGGATGGGCACCAGAAGAGCTTCATCTCACCCAGACGTACCTCGCGGCCCAAAAGTATCCGCTCCTTCCTAAGCCTCACTGGATATGAGGTCCTCCAGGAGTAGTTCCATAGCTGGGGATCAGCCCTCAAGCAGGGGAACGTATCCCTGCCATGCCCCTTCTGACTTTAGGGACTCTAGGTTGTCCTTCAGGAGCTTCTCGTGTCCCTCCTCTATTCTAGCTAGATTGGTGAGGAACTCCTTGAGGCTGCTGTCAGTGGCCGCTTCAGCGGCGGTGCGGTAGAGGTCTGCAGTCCTTCTCTCCACCTCTATGGCATACTCAGTGGCACCCACCTCATCGGTGTTGTCCAGAATGTCGGCTACGAATATGTCATCAGCCCTGATCACCGGCAGCGGCTCGGTGAACTCCACCCCCCCAAACTTATTCCTTCCCTCCATAAAGAGCCTCTCGTGCTCCCTCTCCTGCTCCGCCAGATATTTAAAGAGAGACGAACCCCGGGGGTCCTCCACCTTCTCCGCCAACCTCTCGTAGTAGACTACCCCCCTCCTCTCTATCTCAGCAGCCATCTCAAATAGACCTTCAGATGTCTTCACTGTAAACACCTCCCGTAGGGTATCCTTGAGGG
>NJDV01000008.1 GCA_002254765.1 Thermoplasmatales archaeon ex4484_36
GACACCATGGTGACCATATAAATGCTCAGAGAAATCCACAAAAGAGGAGAGGGCACGTAGTCCGATGTAATCACCCCTTACAGAGCCTTTCAGCCTTCTCTTTGATCTTTCTGGCGAGTGTGGGATTCATCCCCTCTACCCTGAGGAGGTCTCTAATCTCCGCCTCGGCGACCTCTTCAAGCGTCCGGTAGCCGGCCGCATGGAGGGACTGAGCCCTCACCTCATCAAGTCCAAGGTACGCTCTGAAGAGGGATATCGCATCATCCCCTCCCGCCATTCTGTCAACATGCTTTGCGCTGATCACCCCTGCTTCTATCCTCCTCCCGTAGCTCTCTGAGAAGCCCTCCACCAAGGCGGCCTCCCCGTAGAGGAGCACTACACTCTGTTCGTTCACACTGACGCTTTTCAGTCCTATAAGCGCATTACCGCCCTTCTCCTGGACCTGTCTCAGGAGCTCCTCCATCGCCTCGTCAAAAAGCTCCTCCAGAAGAGGACCAGAGGGGGGCAGTCCAGGGACCTCCCCGGGGAGCTCTATTGCCTTCCTTACAATCCCAAGACGCCTCTTTATCTTCACCCCGGGAGGTGAATCAGAAAGGGTGATGAGCACCCTCTCACCTCCCTGCAGCCGCAATCCTTCTTTTCAGGTAAAGCCTCCTTATGACCTCAGCGGTGAGGAGACCTACGCCCGTTATAAAAAGGGCGTCCAGGAGGAGGGAGCCCCTCACCCGGTTGGGATGACTTTCGGCACCGAAGGGGGTGTGGCCGCCGATGTTCACGGGGCTGCGGAGCGCCTCGGGCTGGCCCCAGGCGTGCATTGGCGAGAAGACCTTCAGGTCCGGATCCCCGTAGAAGACCAGGTTCTCGAAGATGTCCCACCACCAGGCGTCCAGCAGATACTCTATGCCCACGTGCGCTATCCCCCTCTCATATGCCTCACCCACGGTATAGTTGTAGTATATGTCCTTGACGAAGGTTTCCATGGCAAAGGAGGAGTACCAAGATGTGAGCCAGGGGTCTATAACCTGGAAGACGGAGCCGTGCCTGACGAGGGAGAGATGAAGGTAGGTATTAGCTATGAGGCAGCTGCCGGCCGAGAAGCCCATGGAGTGAATGTTATCAAGGGCTTCATCTATCTGTAGGCCGCGGTTGCTGTACTCGGTCTGGCGCTGCTGCAGGAGTGCTATGACCACTCCATCGTGTGTCTCAGGGATTATTCCGGCATCAGTCACAGGGCCGAACCCGGGCTGCACATCGAGACCTATATGCTTGTTCATTGTGGCCACGTCCGGGTCATCGGTAGCACCCCTGAGCCTCTGAAGGTCGCCGCTTACAGGAATCCCGTTCTCCTCATAACCCCTCCACGGGTCTCTTTCCTCGTTGGCGTCCGGGTTCCACCACCCCACTACTCCCGACTCAGTATGTCCTCCGTGCATGACCTCAAGCCACATGATGACCCCACGATTCAAGTTCTCCACTGTCCTCTCAAAGGTTGTTGTCTGAACATGGTCATACCCTATCTTCTCCAGGTAATAGGGAACCATCTCGGAGGTGTCTATGTCCGGCCAGACGCCATTGGGGTCTATTGGGTCATCTGAGGGGGTCTCCCCGGGGACTATCCCGGTCCTTGTTGTGTACTTGCACCCCCAGTACTCGCTCCCCCTCTCGTTGAACTTGTACTGATAGGATACCCAGGTCTCCTGCACAGCATACCTAGTCTGAACCTCTCTCTCCTCCTCGACGATCCTGAGCACCCCTCCCACCCTGGTAGAGGAGGAACCCTGCCACCTCATCCCGTCATGCTCATCCAGGGCTGGGTTCACGGCAGGGTTAGCAAAAATGATCTGGGGGTAGAAGATGGAGCGGGAGATCCAGGCAGCGGCATCCACTGGAGAGCCCATGATTCTTCCAGCCTGGGCCGCCCCAACCAAGGCCCTGTCCCAGGAGGTGCCTATGTCGAATTGGTCCGCTACGGTTATTATGCTCTCCTTCACCCCTTTTATTCCTCCTATCTCAGCTCCCATTTGCATGAGGAAGCTGTAGATTGCCTTTCCCTCAAGGACCATACAGCCCACCGAGGGCGGGAGCCTGCTGGGGTAGGCCTTGAGCCAGAAGTTGTTGTGCCATGCCTGAGCCTGGGAGAGCCTTCGATGGACGTCTGTTATGAAGACGGGGCTGCCGTGGTGGGCAGCGGCTAGTGTGGCGGGGCCCACGAAGTATGCCCCGGGGAACTCCCCCTTAGGATTCTCCCTCCTCGCTGCAACGTACCAGTAGGACCAGGGGTCTACAGTAGTGAAGACTACATCGCCGGTGGGTTTCCCGTCGGTGCCGGCCCTGGAGATGATCTCACGATAGATATCCACATAGGAGGTTATCCTCTTAACCTTGATCTCCTTCTGCAGAAGCCCCCTCGCCCTGTCTATCCCCTTGAAAAGGCCCTCCCCAGCGTGTCCACCCAGGTCCACCACGTATACCTTCTCCACGCCCAGCAGGTTAAGGGCATCTTTGACCTCACCCGGTAGCCTGCCATAAGGGACGTAGAGAAGAGGAGCGTTAAGAAGGGATGCCAGAACCGCCCCATTGGTAGCCGAGGCAAAGGAGTCGCCCTCCCTCGGGTCTTTCACCTGCCTGAAAGAGTAGGAGAGCTTGAATTCGGTGGAGGAGCCTTCAAGGTTGACCACAGCCACCCTGTAGCGGCCCATGCCCAGGCTCTTCACTTCAAGAACCTGACGTCTGGACTGAGTAGAGTCCATCGCAGTTGTCACCTCAGCCCCGTTCTCATCCAGAAGGATTATTCCCAAGCGCGCCGAGGGGTCATCCCAGCTCACCTCAAAAGTGGCGTCCCTACTGTAGAACGGCACCTCATCGGGGATGTCTATCTCCACCCCGGGGTAGAGTGTATAGTCTATTCTATAGTTCACCTAGGGCCTTCTGGTACTCATAGCTCTCGGTGGGCATGTAGGTGACGGCGAACTTCCACTCTCCGCTGTGGTAAACGTAGGAGGCGACGTGCTCCGAGGCGCCGGTTAGGACGTTCCATTCCTCAGAGGCGGCGACCTCTCCAAGCTGCATGTCGTAGAGCTGAAGGTCTGGATCCTTCCCCCGGGCGAGGAGCTCCCCAAGTTGCGTCTGGCTCCATGTCATAACGGCGTCTATGTACTTGTACCCCTCCCCAACTGTGAAGGGGTGCTCGTTGGGGTCCACTGGGGAGGGCATTTTGCTCCCTTCAACGCTGCCTTTTTCGGGACTCGCGGAGGGTGTGACCCCCTCAAGCTCCCCGGATATCTCCCTATCCGGCTGGGGTGGAGAGGGGTCTATCACCGCTATTACTGCTACTCGGGAATACTTCCAGCCATCCTTTGCCAGTGCTGCGGAGACCTCCCAGGGGCCCTCCCCCTCAATGGTGTTCACCTTATTGTCCTCCCGGCTGTAGAAGGTAGTGTAGGGGACAGCGGCGATGTAGTAGTAGTCGTCAAGAGCCCCCTCGGGGTCGTAGTTCACAAGAGTGGCAGAGCTCACCGGGACCACTCTCAGAGTGGAGACACCCTCAAATCCCGGGCTGGAAAGTCTGTCGGACTCCCTGCTGGAGGCGGAGGTGGAAAGCAGCGGAGGGAGGATTATCAAAGCCGCAATCAGAGTCATCAA
This sequence comes from Thermoplasmatales archaeon ex4484_36, assembly GCA_002254765.1. Classification (GTDB taxonomy): domain Archaea; phylum Thermoplasmatota; class Penumbrarchaeia; order Penumbrarchaeales; family EX4484-36; genus EX4484-36. Next base: position 3,643 of record NJDV01000008.1, read on the forward strand.
AAGAAGTCTTCTCGGTCTCCCGCTGAGGACCTGCTTCATAATCATCACCTGGAGGTAACAGATTCCTAATATGCCAGGGCGTTTAAATTTATCGGTTCAGTCCTCACTTTTCACGCCCCTCAGGACCACCTTCTTCGCCCCCTTCTTCTTCGGCTTTTCAAGCCTTATGAGGTTGAGCTTCAGAAGAATCTCTATGAAGGAATCCACCACCTTGTCCGCCGGCTCCACCCGCTCCTTAAACCTCTCCCCCACAAGGTAGATTATCTCCGCCAGAGAGTGTTCCCCATCGCATAGGATCCATATGGAGCTTCCCACCTCATCAAGGGGCCTCTTTATGGTGGTGGGCCCACCAAGGTACCTGTGCAGAAATCTCTCAAAGCGCGTGAAGTTCTTGGGGTACTCCAGAACGACCCTCTCCCCTCTGTAATACCACTTCACAGGCATCCTTACTGGATATATCTGGTTGAGAAGAATACTTTTTTTCAGTTTGAGCGCAATGCTCCCAGTCGACGGCTCCTTGTCCAACCTTCACCCTCCTACTCGGGTATGTAGTCCCAGACCAGATATATGAAGAGCATCACCGAGACAGCGCCCATGGCTGCGAAGAGTGTTGTGAGTTTTCTGTTCCGCAGGGAGTATTTAGCAACGTACGTCAAGGGCACCGCCGTCACAGCGATCACGATAGATATTACCGCCAGCGTCTCCCTGAGGGTCATTCCTCCCCACCTACCCTATCCCCCTATATAAACTTTTTTCTTGTGTGTGGCAATTCTCAAGGAGGCCCTGCGCAAAGTAGATATTCCTTGACACTTTTTAGTGAGCGGTGGTAGTATGGACGGAGGCATAGAGCACCTGGTTGAGAAAGCGCTTTCCCTCCGGGAGAAGGGGCTGACCCGAAAGGAGATCGCCCTTGAACTTCATCTCTCCGAGGAGACCGTCTCTTGGCTTCTCGCCCGGGGTGTGAAGGCTGAGAAGCCCCCAGCCGACATATACATCGGCTGGAGGTCCATCGGGATATATCCTGACAGGCTGAATCGCATAGCAATCATAATAGCAGACATCATAGATGAGGAGATGCAGAAAAAAGATGATTACGTTGAAACTGTGGTGGGCATAGCCTTGAACGGAATCCCTCTGGCCACCCTTGTAGCTCTCCAGCTAAACCTTGAGTTCACCATCTTCAGGCCCACCTATCAGGAGGGGGAAGGTATTGTGAAAGGGGCCTTCGCCTCCAATTACGCAGGGGTTGAGGGGAAAAGGGTTGTCATTGTTGACGACGTGCTCTCAAGCGGGACCACCATGGCTAAGACGATAGAAGCCGTTAGGGAGCATGGAGGAACCCCTGTCCTGGCATGCGTAGTGGTTAACAAGACCAGACGGGACGAGATAGACGGTGTCCCCTTAAGGGGCCTTATACGCACGAACGTAGTCTGAGACAGGGAAGGAGTGCGGGGAATGCACTGGGCCGACGTGATAGCGGAGGATATGGCAAAGAGGGGTGAGAAGCACATTATTGCAACTGGGATCACCCCCTCCGGTCCCATACACATCGGTAACATGAGAGAGATTCTGACGGGGGATCTCGTCGCCCGGGCAGCCAGGGAGAGGGGGCTTGACGCCACGCTCATATACATAGGGGACACCTTCGACCCCCTGCGGAGGGTCTACCCCTTCCTCCCCCCGGAGTATAGTCAATACGTTGGCATGCCGCTTTCGGAGATCCCCTGCCCCTGCTCTTCACACTCAAGCTATGCTGAGCACTTCCTTGAGCCATTCCTCAAGAGCCTTCAGACCCTGGGAATAGATGCGGAAGTCCTGTTAAGCCACGAGATGTACCGAAAGAAGATGTACAGTGAGGCTGCGAGAAGAGTCATAGAAAACAGAGAGAGGATACGGGAGATATTGACCGAGGTCTCCGGGAGGGAGCTTCCCCCCGACTGGTTCCCCTACATCCCCAGGTGCTCCGCCTGCGGGAGGCTGAACACCACCACCGCCACCGGGTATTCCCACCCCTTCGTAAGCTACAGATGCAAGTGCGGTCATGAAGGTAAGGCGGACATAAGGACTGACGGGGGAAAGCTGCCATGGAGAGTGGACTGGCCCTCAAGGTGGTGGTTCCTTAATGTCACCGTGGAACCCTTCGGTAAGGACCACGCCGCCGCTGGGGGGTCCTATGACACCGCCAGCAGGATAGTCAGGGAGGTCTTCGGGAGAGAGCCTCCCTATCCCGTGGTCTACGAGTGGATCCAGCTGAAAGGCAAAGGGGCCATGTCCTCCTCCAAAGGGATTGCCATCTCGGCGGTGGAAATGCTCAAGATGACCCCCCCGGAGGTTTTAAGGTACCTTGTTGCCCGCACCAAACCCTTTCGCCATATAGATTTCGACCCGGGGATGGGGATTTTGAACCTTGTTGACGACTACGAGAGGGCGGAGAGGATATATTTCGGACTGGAGAGCGGCGAGGAGTTAGAGGATATAAAGAGGGCCTATGAGCTCTCGCTGGTCGACCCTTCCAGAAGGCCCGAGCGCCCCCTAGCGGTCCCTTACCGCCACCTTGTCACCCTCGTCCAGATCAAACCGAGCTTTGAAGAGATATTGAAGACAGTAAAGAGGACAGAGCTCTCCGGAGGAAATCTCACGGAAGAGGATACGGAGAGGATTCGTCAGAGAGCGGAGGCCGCAAGGTACTGGCTTGACAGATACGCCCCCGAGAGCCTCAAAATAACCCTCTACGAAGAGCCCCCTGAGAGGGCTGTGAAAGAACTGGATGAAGAGGCTGTGGAGGCCCTTGAGGTCATGAGAGAGGCCCTCCTTCGCATTCCCTGGGATGCTGAGGAGATCCACAACACCGTCTACGAGGCGAGTAGGGCCCACGGCATAGACCCGAGGAAGACCTTCCAGGCCTTCTACCTCATCTTTCTCGGTAGCCGCCGAGGACCCAGGCTGGGATATTTCCTCTCCACAATGAGGAGAGCGGAGGTATTAAGGCGCATTGAGAGGGCCTTAGAGATGGTGAGGTCCCATGGGAAGGGTTGAGGTGGAGGTTAAACCATCGGGAAAGAGGAGCGCTGTGACCGGCTACGATCCATGGAGGGGAGCCTTCAGGGTTGAAGTGAGGGCCCCTCCGGTCAAGGGCAGGGCCAATTCGGAGGTTGAAGAGATTCTAGCTGAACTTCTCTTAGTCAGGAGAGCCTCGGTGAGGGTGGTGGGAGGCGCAACCTCACGGCATAAGGTGGTGGAAGTGGAGGGGCTCTCGGATGAGGAGATTTCCTCCAGATTGAAAAGGGCTTGCGGGGAGTACTGAGTCATCTTGTAGGGTATCTTCCAATCTCCTTCTCTATCTCCTCCCCCGTGAAGTACCTTATAAGGAGCTTCATTACGTCCTTCAGCCTGATCATGGTGTATACCGGCCCCTTACGAATCAGCCTGTGGGTTTCATCCCAGCTTCTGCACTGAAGCACCCGGGAGATGAGAAGGATCTCATCGCTTCTCTCCAAGGCGGGCCTTCTTTTCGTGGAGAAGTAAGCCTTTACGTAGGGGAGGACCACGTCCCTTGAGACCACATAGGTCATGGTCCCCCAGGCATAGGCCACGGCCCTCTTCAGGTCCTCCTCTGTCATTTTAAGTGAGAAGTCCACCGAAGGGGGGTTTATAAGGAGCCTCACAACCTCCGGCTCCACGTCCCTCAAGGGGTCGGGCAGAGCCTCTAGGGTCCTTCTTATGAAGGACTCTTTTAGGTCGTTCAACCTCCTCTTCAGGTCCTCTGAGAGGGGTTTTATCATGATCACAGAGTGCTCGCCACTCACAGGATTTGGGGAGGGGGATACGTGCACGGGGGTGTAGCCGTTCTTGAGCCAGAAGTTGAGGAGCTCCTCTGTAGCCCCGTATGAGGTTCCCAGGTAGTCGAAGCCCCCTCTCTGCGCCCACTCCTCCATCCTCTTCAAGGCCTCCGAACCCAACCCCCTCCCCTGCAGATGTGGATGGGTTGCGATCCTCACGATCCTCAAACCTTTCAGCCCCCCCAGTGACTCGTCCCTGTAATATTTAATCAGGCAGTCAGGGATGAGGTTCCCCGGGGGAATCCAGCCACTATATATCTTTTCCACAACCTGTCGGGATAGAGAGCCTTCCTCAGCAAGCTGAAGGGCAACAAGTGGCGTCCCTTTAAGGCTCAAGGAGGCCATCCACTGGTTGGGGCCGTCAAGGAGAAGTGCGAGGTCGTTGGGTGTATTCTTATAGTGCGCAAGGACGAAGATACCGAAGTAGGAACGAAAGAACTCCTCGTTCCTCTCCAGTACCTCTCCCGCCACCTCTACATTGAATCTTAGCCTCCTTCTATCTATCTTCCCGGGCATCTCTCCAGGCTCGGCGGAGAGCATGAGAGCTCTGAAGAGCCACCTCTCAACAGGGTCATCGGGGGAGTATCGAATGGGCTCCTCCATCTTCACCTTCCTCAAATCAAATCTCTCCTGGGTGAGGCCCTGGATGAATCTCACACTGAAGCTCCTCCCCGAGCCCTCATAGCCGTGGATCGTGGTGGAGAAAACGGGGGAGCGCGCCCGCCTGGCCATCTTGAGAAGAAGGCGGTAAGGGATGGCCGCCGCCTCGTCCACGAAGAGGACGTCCCATCTGCCCTCCGATGCGGCGGGGGGTGGGAGGTATTGAAGGGTCCAACCCTCCCCTTCAAAAAAATTCCCTCTCCCCTCCCTGTATTTTACCCCCCTCAAATTAAGCCCCCGTCGGAAGAATCTGAATACCTCCTCTGCCATCTCTCTCTCGGCAGAGGTTATAGCCATCTTGAGCGGCGCCCTCTCCCCAGGGATGGCTGCAGCGGCGAGCCCCAGGGCCGCCGATTTCCCCCTTCCCCTATCCGCCACCAGGATGAGAGCGCCTCTCTCTGGCCTCTCTTGAAGGAAAAAGATTATCTCCTCCACAGCCCTAAGCTGGTCACGAGTGAGGGCAAGAGACTTTATGTTCTTGAGGGAATCACCGTCAGGGACCACCACGGGCTCCCGTACCCACTCCTCTGCATCGGTGAGACCATCCTTCACTACGTTTCCATCCTCCACCACGGCCACGCCATCGGCCTCAAGGAGAGTCCTTTTGAGCCAGAAGGCAAAATAATGTCTCACATCCCCGGGAGTGAAAGGAGGGGGCAGAGTGTTTCTGTGAAAGACGTTGACCTGACTTAAGAAGTCGTGCGGCAGCAGGAGAAGGACAAGCCCCCCGCCTTTGATAAGCCCCACTGCCCTCCCCAGATCGTTGGGGACCAGGTTCTCTGTAAGATCCATAATGAGGTTTTCGTACGTCCTCCCCAGGAGCTTTTCGCTCTCATTATGGGCTAGAAGAGAGAAGCCCTCCGGAAGCTTCACCCCGGGGAGCTCACCGCTAGCTGTCAAGATGAGGGCTCCCTCGCCTCTTGACCTGAGAAAATCTACAGAAAGCTGAAGTGTGTCCTGGCCTCCCCCGAAGAAGGCGAGAAGTCTTCTCTGAAAGGCTCTTTCCGCCTCCTCCTTCAGGCGCTCAAGTAGACTTGCGATCTCTCCGTGCTCCATCCCGCCATGTATCATTCTTTGAATATTTTAGTATTGCCCCCAATGCTTTCTGGATATACTCCTTTTTATTCACAGATTTTCTATTACCCTGTTTGAACCGATGCTCAGAACGTAAACAATCTCTCTCGGTAATCTACCACAACGTATTTTTTGCCCCTCCTCTCCACCTTGTGCCCCTCCTTCTCAAGGAGCTCCCTCTGGAGCTCCACACCCCCTGGGTACTTCTCGTTTATAACACCTCCAGCCTTCAGGGTCCTCCAATAAGGGTTTCTGATCTCACCATCCTCCCCCGCCGCTTCCACTGTGGCCTCCGCTGCGATCCTCGCAAAGATCCCCGTAGTTATGGGGCAGGCGGCGGTTGTTCCATGGCGCCTAGCAAGGGCATCCCTTATCTCATTTATGGTCACCACCAGCCCCGGGGGAACCATTCTCATGAGCTCATCCACCTCCCGGGGAGCGGGGATTACCAGAGTGTCCCCCGGTTTAAGCCCCCATCGAGGACCGAACCTCCCCCCCTCCTCCACAGTAACAATCTTGGGAAGGTCCTTGTCGTCCTCTAGCTTCTCCTGCCAGCTCTTCTTCCTGCCCGCCATAAAAGCACCGTAAGGAGAGGGAAGGGGAGCTAAAAAAGCCTTTCCCTCAAAGGGTGAAGGGCACAACAGCCCATCACCTCCCGGACGTCATATCCTCTCTCACGAAGCGTCCTTTTCAGGCCCGGGCTCGGGGTGGCCACCCCCCGGCAGCCTGCTTCCACCGCCTTGAGCTCAAGCTCCCGGTACTGCCGTGGCCTCATGCATCCCAAGAGAAGTGAGGTCCCCGGGAGGGTCTCCGCAGCGTACCTTATAATCCCCAGTATGTTCTCCTCAGGGGGAGGGAAGCAGCCAGCGTAAGGGGTGGACGGGGTAGGAATGAACCCAAGGAAGACAAGCGCCTGGGGGGGAGCCTCTTTCAGCATCTCCACCGCCTCCCTCTCCCCTGAGGGACGGGAACACATAAGCCCCACGGTGATATGTGGTACCACCTCCACCCCCAGCTCCTTCCACATCATATAGGAGAAGAGAAAGTCCCGGGGTGTGCGGTGGAGGTGGAAAACCTCCTTTATAGCCTCCTCAGAGCCCACGATGTCTAAGGAGACGACGTCAACACCTGCGGAGTAGAATCCCTCGGCAAGGCTCTCCCTCATCAGCCCAGGGTGGAGGTTCACAAGAAGGGAGGTGTTATCTTTAATCCACTTAACCGCCCGTACGTGATCCTCTTTAAACATCACCTCTCCAGAAGGAGAGGACCCACCTGAGAGAAGGATTCCCAGCCCGCCCGCCCTCTCTATCTCTAAAGCCACCCTCTTGAGCTTATCCCCCGTCAGTGCTGGCCGCATTCCCTTCAGGTACCGTCCAGCGCAATGGCTGCACTTGAGGTGGCACACCTCACCCGTGACGGAGATCTGTGGGAAACGAGGAGAGGGGCGATAGAGGTGGACTTCTCCCACGGGTTTCACCGCCTCATCTTCATGTACTCTTCCTTCACCCACTCGGGTATTTCCCGGGGTCTGAAGTCCTTATCAATGGAGGCGTAGGTGATCTCTCCCCTGACCACTGGGTCGGCTCCTCTGAAAAAGCAAAACTGAAAGGTGACCCTTCTCCCCTTAAGCTCCGGAGGGCGAACACCAAGCTCAACAACCTCCTCATACCTCACCGGGGAGAGGTACTCTATCCTGACCTCCTTCACCGCAAAGTATACCTCCCTCCTCTGAAGCTCCGAGAAGGGGAGGGAGTGTCCTCTCATGTACTCCGCTACAGCCTCCTCTATCCAGCGGGTGTAGGAGCCGTAGTAGACAACACCTGCGAAATCTGTATCGTAGACCCTGACCCTTCTCGCAGCGGTTATCAGGTAGCCGTCCTTCTCCTGCGTTCTACCACCCAAGGGCTTATTGCAAGGGCTTTTAATTATCTTTCTCCGAAAGGGGAAAGTATCCTCTGGCGAAAAGGAAAAAAGGGGTGGAGGGTTACCGCTCATGCATGAAAATATTATTCATTACGGACCTGCACGGTAGAAGCGACAACCTGCTGAAGGCCGCGAGGATAGCGGAAGAGTCCTCCGACGCCCTCCTCATAGGCGGAGACATCCACCCCATCGGTTTTACAGTCAAGCCCTCGGACCAGTACAGGTTCTTCGTCGAGGAGGTGGCCCAGCCCCTTCAGGACGTGGGAGTGAAGGTCTTCGCCATTATGGGAAACGTGGACTGGAAGTCCAATCTGGAGAGGTACAGGGAGTTTCACCCGAGCCCCGTGCACTGGCTGAATTTAGAGGACGGCAGGATTGGGGATGTGCATCTCGCCGGAATGAGCTACGTGCCGATCACCCCCTTCTCAATCAAGGATTGGGATGCCTTTGACGGCGACGCACCTCTTCAGAGAGACTCTGTCCTGAGGGGTCTTGTCTCCAGCGCTAATGGACTTGAGATGAGAGAGGTGGGAGAGGGCACCCCCAATATAGCTGACGTTCTTAAGGAGATGGGG
>NJDV01000103.1 GCA_002254765.1 Thermoplasmatales archaeon ex4484_36
TTATATCCACGATAAGTTGCACAATAAAGGCTACGGAGATGGAAATGGCGGCGTACCAGGTGAACATCCCTCTCCTTATCCAGGGGAGAATGGCGGGAGATATGGAGAGTATGAGGAAGACACCTATAAGAACTGGGGGAGGGATGTACATCGCCACATAATGAGCGACACTTATTAAATTCCTTCCGGCCCTTTAGGCTCAACTTTCCTCTTTTCCGCCCCCCCACCCCTTGGGATAGACCCCGGGGGGCATGAAGACCTTCTCTATCCTCACAGCAACGCCGCTTCTCCCCCGGGAGTAGGAGGAAGCGTTCTCCTCCGAGGTTCCCACGCACACCGCCTCCCCTTTGAGGGTCTTCACCACCACCACATCCCCCTTCCTTATGCCCCCCGAGAGCTTCACAACCCCGGGGAAGTAGAGGTCTGAGCCGTGGGCCAGAGCGTCAACGGCGGAGTCCTTGACGTACACCTCCCCCATCCCCCGGAAGATGTCCTCGAAGGGCCTTATAACGCGCCTTAGCTCCTCTTCTATTCCCTCTTCCCTCCAGAAGACCACAGCGTCCTTCAGGTCCTGCAAGGTGACGAGGTTCTCCTCCCTGAAGGGGCCGCTGGAGATTCTCCTCAGCTCCACCATATTTGCCCCTACCCCCAGCACCTCCCCCATGTCGTGGATGAGTGTCCTTATGTAGGTCCCCGGGTCGCACTTCACCCTCAGGAGCACCTCCCTCCCCTCTGCCTCAAGGATTTTGATGTAGTGCACCCTTCTTGTCCTCAGTTGCCTCTTCACGGCGGAGCGAAGGGGAGGCATCTGGTAGATCTCCCCGGTGAACTCCCTCGCCAGCACCTCCAGCCTCTTAAGCGGCACATCCCCGTGAAGCTTCATGAGGGCTATGTACTCCTTGGGCCTCTCTGTGATGTATTTAAGAGCCCTGGTAGCGTTCTCAATGGCAACGGGTAGGACCCCGGTGGTGTGGGGGTCAAGGGTCCCACTGTGACCCGCTCGTTTCACGGAGAGAATCTCCTTGACCCAGGCAGAGACCTGGTGGCTTGTGGGCCCGTGGGGCTTGTCTAGAACCACAACGCCCAGGTGTATGTACTCCTCAATGGGTCTCTCCGTGGGAGGGTGGCCGTAGCGGACGTCCGTCCGCTCCTCAGCGAGAACGATGTACCCCTCCGCCAACGTCTCACCCCAGTAGTTCAATCCTTCCGAAGATCTCTTCCACCTCCCCCGAAAGCTCTCTCAAGAACCTTTCACTTCTCCTTGTGCACTCCCTGCACTGGGCGAGCCCCAAGCCCTTAAGTCCCGTGTCCTTCGGGGTCCATTCCAACGGGTTGCTGTCAAACCTTTGAAGCTCCTTTTTCAGGAGCTCCGAGGGGGAAGAGGGACATGTGCTGCACCTGCGGGGGGGTTTTCCAGCCTTCCCCTGCGGAGGCGTAGCGCTCTCTGAGAAGCGTTCAAGCTTTCTCCTTATCTCCGAGAGTTTTTTTAGCACTTCAAGGGGCCCTCCGGCGATTAGTGTCTCCTTAAGTCCCCCGGTGACAACCCCATCCACCGTGGGATACCTCTGCAGGGCCCTTATTACAGCCGCCAAGTGCTCGGGCCTCTCGTAGCTGAAGGCCTCCTCCCCTTCCAGCTCGATCACCAAGTGGTTCATTCTCCTTGAGGTGAGGAGCTTCTCCTGAACTTTCAAATCCGTCACGCTCCGAATCCGGAACTGTGCGAATGTACTAAAATGTTATTACACCCGAGCGCTATGGTGGGGTTGGTCGTTGAAATGCGCGAAAAGGGTATGGGTCTCCCGGAGCTGGTGGAGGAGCTCCTGAAGTACCATCGGATGGACGAGCACTTCTCCAAGGGAAGGATCTTGGGGTCCATGTGCACCGAGCCCCATCCCGTGGCCAGGGCCGCCCATATGCTCTTTATAGAGGCCAACCTAGGGAACCCCCGCCTCTACAGGGGAACGGCCTCAATGGAGAAGGAGGTCATAGGCGACCTCGGAAGGCTTATGGGGCTTGATGAGCCTGCCGGCTACATTCTCTCCGGCGGCACCGAGGCCAACATAACAGCTCTCTATCTTGCAAAGAAGAAGACAGGGGGAAGATATGTAGTCTACCCCAAGAGCGCTCATTTCTCCATCCAGAAGGCCATAAAGCTCCTGGATCTAAAGCCCCTCCCGGTGGAGCTCACCGAGGAGTACGTCATGGACGTGGATCATCTGAGAAAGAGGCTCGAGGAGGTTTCCCCCGGCAGGCTTGCTGCGGCCGTTGCCGTTGCTGGCTCCACAGAGCTCGGTACTGTAGACCCTGTAGATGAGATCTCTTCAGCCCTCCCCCCCGGGGTGCCCCTCCACGTGGATGCGGCCTTTGGGGGATTCGTGCTTCCCTTCTTGCCCTTCAGGGGGAAGTATAATTTTGAGGTGGATGGTGTGACCTCCATGACCGTTGACCCCCACAAGATGGGCCTATCTACCATCCCCTCAGGAGCCCTTCTCCTTAGGGGTTTTGAGGATTTCAAGAGGATTGCGGTCTCCTCCCCCTACCTCACAGAGCCCTTCGCTTATACCCTTGCGGGCACCCGTGCTTCTGCGGCGGTGGCGGCCACCTGGGCGGTGATGAACCACCTGGGGGTCTTCAGAGGAGGCTTGAGGATGCCGGTTGGTATGTCTCCAAGGTCTGCAAGCCCCCTGCACTGCGTTTCGTCCTTATGCCTCATGTGAAGAGGAGGCACTTAGAGGAGTTTCTGAAGGATTTTGAGGCCCTAATTCAAACCTAGATACAAAAACCTGAAATACCACCCCCACAATTCATACACCATGAAGCACAAATTCTACATTGTTGTCCTCCTTATCGAGGGAGGCGCTGTACCTCACAACGGATGTCTTCCCGAGGCATCTGGACGGAGGGAGTGGAAAGATAGAGCTTATTGAGGTCCTGCCCCTCCCCTCCAGTCCCGAGGTGAAGATGGCAGATGAGAAGACCTTCTCTAATCTGAACCGCCTACTTCAGGAGAAGAAGGCGAGGATGAGCATCTACGGATATGGTCCCGCAATGGACAACTACTACAAGGGGATAAAAGGAGAGAACTTCACCCTCCCCTCATGGATGAGGGTGAGGGTGGAGGACTACCTCGCCAGGGGCATAAACCACTTCGTCTTTGACTACATAAGCGTATATCTGAACAGAGTCAACAGCGTAAAACCGTTGGTGTTCTTTTTCAACACCACACGTCTTTACTATCCCATGTACATCTCGGCGGGCCTTCAGGGCTACGGCCAGGTGAGGCTGTTCATAATTACGGATCAGGTGCTTCCAGAGAAGACGATCTCCCGTGATCTCGGTTTCAGGATTGACGATAAGATTCCCCTAAGGAAGTCCGAGCTGAAATCCATAAACTCCACTATGTATAACTTCCCCTTAAAGAATTACCTGCAACTCTATGTGGTGACCTCCTACGTGAGCTATTCAACAGGGAGTACAAATCTTGATCTGTACGTTGAATCGGAGGGGGTGTACACCCCACCGATGTACAACTTGATAGACCTTTTTCTTTTCATCGCGATCTTTGCCGCCCTTATGGGGATTATCTATTTCCTGTGGAGGAGGAACCTTCGTAAGAAGTGAAAAGTGGGCTCACCCTATCGGGGAGAAGTTTTATCACCCCCTCTTTAATTCACCCCTGCCAATTCAAGGGTGAGAGCATGAAGCAGGTTGAGCCCAACATAAAGGATTATGATAAGGCATACGCAGAGTTTCGCTGGGACGTACCGGAGTACTACAACTTCGCCTGGGATTCCTTTGACAAGTGGGCGGAGGATAGAACCAAGCTGGCACTGGTCTCCGTTGGACCGGACGGGGAGAGCTTCCAGAAGCACTCCTATTGGGACCTTTCCCACCTCTCGAAGAAGTTCGCCCGGATTGCCATGGAGCTGGGGATAAAGAAGGAAGACAGGGTCATGGTGTTCATACCCCGGATTCCGGAGTTTTACGTGGTCATGCTGGGACTGATAAGAATAGGAGCTATACCTATGCCCACCCCCACCCTCTCAACGCCCAAGGACATCCACTACAGGATAAACAAGGCGGAGGCTGTTGCTGTGGTCACCGTGGAGGAGTTTGCCGACAGGGTGGAGGAGGTGGAGGCGGAGATGCCCACCCTGAAGATCAAGATATTGGCGGACGGTGACCGTAAGGGGTGGGAGCCCTTGCCAAGGCTTATGAGACGTGTGAAAGGGGACCTGAAGAGGGAAGAGGTGCCGGCCACAAGGTCCTCGGACCCCTTTCTCATATTCTTCACATCCGGCACGGAGTCCTACCCAAAAATGGTTCTGCACACCCACAGCTATCCACTGGGGCACTACTCCACTGCCTTCATGTGCCAGGATCTGCATCCCACGGACCTGATATGGGTCATAGCAGACACTGGCTGGGCCAAAGCGGCCTGGGGCAAGTTCTTCGGACAGTTCCTTCTGGGGGCCTCGGTCCTCCAGTTCAACCAAAAGGGTAAATTCGACCCCGGGCGCGTTCTCAGCATAATAGAGAACTTTGGTGTGACCATCTTCTGCGCCCCGCCCACTGCCTATAGGATGATAATATTAGATGAGAGGTTCAGAAAGACTGATTTCTCCTCCCTTCGTCACGCTCTCTCGGCTGGGGAGCCTCTGAACCCCGAGGTGATAAAGGTGTGGAAAGAGGTGACTGGCCTTGACATTTACGACTACTACGGCCAGTCCGAAACCGTGGCGGTCATAGGTAACTGCCGTGCCTTCCCCGTAAAGTATGGTTCCATGGGAAAACCCACCCTGGGCCACATCGTGAAAATAGTGGATGACGACGGAAATGAGCTGCCTACGGGGGAGGAGGGTCACATCGCCATAAAGATAAAGCCCGAGAGGCCCCCCGGGCTTATGAAGGAGTACTGGAAGAACCCTGAGGCCAATGAGAGGAGCTTCCGGGGGGAGTGGTACTTCACAGGGGACAGGGCCTACGTGGACGAGGAGGGGTACTTCTGGTTTGTAGGAAGGGCAGATGACGTTATAAAGACCTCCGGTTACCGCGTCTCCCCCTTCGAAGTGGAGTCCGTTCTGGTGGAACATCCCGCAGTGGCCGAGGCGGCTGT
>NJDV01000009.1 GCA_002254765.1 Thermoplasmatales archaeon ex4484_36
TCAAGGGGGAGGAAAGCAAGAGGCTTCCTGCCTCGCAGGCGCTCTAGGACGTCCTTGAGCAGAAGTGCGCTGTTCAACCCGTCAACGTCATTGTGGAAATGGACCTTTATCCCGTCGTAGGTCTCCAAATGGCCTCTTAGGGCTTTGAGAAAGCTCTTGGCCTCTTCTGCATCTACGTCGCACGGCACCTGCTGGGACATCTCCCACCCTCACAGCTCATCGTCTTCATCCCAAACGACATATCTTCTGCGCCTTCTGGGGGTTCTTTCCTCCCCCGGCTTTTTGAACGAGATCTCCTCAACCTCCGGAGGGGGGACGGAAGGTGCCTCTTCCTCTTCCGGGTATTCCTCCTCCGGCGCCTCCTCGATCTCACTCAGTTTTTCCTCTTCTTCGGGTATCCCCTCACCAGCCCCCCTCATAAACTCTTTAAGGTCCTCCTCCTTGACCTCCACCGCTGCCGGCTCCACCGGGGACGGCATAGTCTCTTGGGTGGTCACCGCTAGGGGTGCGGCAGCCTCACCCTCCACCATTTTCTTCAGCGTCTCCACGTCTGGCTCCACCCCGTAGAGCTCTTTGTACAGCTTCCTCTGTTCAGCGAAGGGGTCCTCTACCATTCTCTTTTTCAACCTCATGTTGTAAATAAGTGCCCCTGCTACAGTTATTACTACCATGGCCACGATGGTAAGCGGGAGATATTCACCGAAGACCTTCTCCCTCAGATAGGTAAGCGCTGGGTATTTGGACCCAGGCTTGACCAGGACCTCAACGCTGTATTCAGGGGAGGTGTAGCTTGTCTGTCCATCCTCACAAACAACTCTGAGGCGGAAGCTGTATACCCTCGCTTTCGTATCCTTCTCCGGAGTGAAAGCGACTCTCAAGGGGTATACTGCCCCGGGGGGCAAGGTGAGGGAGTAATCCTTGTAGTATAGTTCCAGTTTGATCCACTTCTCACCCGCCCCCTCCCCTTCAAGGTACACGGTCACGTTGTCGGACAGGTGTGCTTCATTTGTAATGGACACCTCCACCACGAGGGCATCTCCTCTCTCCAACGACCATCTTCTTGGACCAGTGAAGTTGATGCCGAAATCTATAACCTTGAAAATGTCTCTTTTTAAAGAGGAGAAGTTCCCACCGTCCCAGGCGAGGATCTCCACGTGGTATATGCCGTAGGTGAGGGGCTCGGTGAAGTTGAGGTTAGGGCTCTTGCACCATTTCCAGGGAACTATGTCTCCTGAAGCCCAGTCCCTGCCCACTTGAACAAGATAGCTCACTGCCTCCCCCTCCGGATCCACAGAACCTCCCCACGAGATCCCCGGGGCGGTGTAGGCGAAGAGGCTCTTAAGAAGTGGGCCGGGGGCTGGTGGGGGCAGGTCCCCGCTGGAGAGCACGGTGAGGTTGGCCTTGAGGACGTTGGAATTGGAGTGTGAATCATTGGCCACCACCTCCACGAAGTATTTGCCTACCCTCAGGTTTACGCTTGCCGAAACGTCTATGAAGTTGTACCTTCCGGTGCTGACCCAGTCCATCACAGTGGTTCCAAAGGTGGCTTCCAGGATTCTCACCCTGTAGGTTATAGTATCGTTCTCTATGTCCTCTGCTGGATCCCACCATATATGACCCTCTGTGAGCCTGAAGTGGAACCATATGGTAACGTCACCATGCTCTTCTACAGTGTAGTTTTCCACCTTCTTCCAGGGGGTGTAGGGGAGGACTTCTGAGTGACTATAACAGTATTCAATGGAAGAGATGTTCACCCCTGACACCTCAAGATCCGGCTGATAGAGGTCCCTATCGTAGACGATAATTGAGACGTTTATGTCAGGGAATATCTGAGTTTCGTACGGGCTGGGCTGGAGGTTTCTGAACTTCACCTTTATCGTGTCTATCCAGATGTTCACAGGTGGTGACTCGTTCAGGTTCCCCACCCTGTCAGTGAACCGCCATTTCACCCAGTTGTACTTTCCTTCGTTGGCCTTGACGTCCAGGTAGGCGTAGACGCTTCCGTTGGGAAGAACGCTGACATGAGGAAGGTCTCCCACCCCAGTGTAAATGTCCGAGCCCAGCGTTTTGATGTAGGCTCTTATACTGCCGGGGGCTACTCCTGCCACCCCGATATCCTTTATCATGAGGTAGCATCTCACATAGGAGGTGTTGTACCAACGGGGGATTATAGGGCCGTAGTCCAGCACTATGGGCTTTGAGAGGTCAAGTATGGGCCCTGGGTATACAGGGGAGGTGAGGGGCTCTGTCATATCCCCTGACATCACCTCATAACGGTAGTAGATTCTGCCACTTCTCCACTCCACTGTGGTGGTTGCAATCCAGAGGGAGCCCGCCGTATTGTCTCTCTCGCTCTCGGCGGGTCTCATGACGGTTGCCCCTCCTATCTGTTCTGTGCCGTTTTTGTCAGCGAAGAGCAGGAGGCGGGGATAGCCGGCTGAGGGGTCATCACCATCTATGTCCCTGTACCAGAGGGTGAAGGCGAACTCCGTTTCGTTTGTCCCAATCTCGGGGGTGAAGCCCCTGTCCTTGAAGATGGGCGGGCGGTTCTGGCCGGTCAGGGTCTCGCTGTAGCGGGCGAAGTATATGTCCGAGCGTGTGAAGAGCTCGTCTCTGTGGTCAGCCCACACAACAAGGGGCCTTCCTATGGAGTTGAAGGCGAGGTGGGGATCCTCCTGCTTTGTCTCGTCGTCGGCGGTGCCAAGCGTCCGCTGGGTGTCGTCCACCCTCCTGGCGCCCGTCCATGTGGTGCCGTTGTTTATCGTGTAGGTGAAGTAGATGTCTCCTTCGTCGTGAGAACGGTCCACCCAGGTTATTCCCACCATCCCTGGGGAGAAGACGGCCACCCTGGGGTTTAGCTCAAGGCCTCCTTCAGGGCCGTTATAGGCTAGCATGTTCATGGTGAAGTTCCTACCGTCCCTGGTGGTGGAGTAGTAGATGTCGTAGGAGCCGAGCCTGTTATCGGACCAGACTATGTATACACTGCCAGGTCCGGGTCGTTCTGGGAATAGGGTTCCAGATCGTCATTTACCCTTCTCTCAGGGAGGAAGGTATCGCCCCTGTCGTAGGAATAGGGTTCCAGATCGTCGTTTACCCTTCTCTCAGGGAGGAAGGTGTCGCCCCTGTCGTAGGAGACGGCCATGAAGATGCTGAAATCCCCCTCCCTCTGGTCGCTCCACACTATGAAAACTTTCTCTCCGTAAACAGCGATCCTGGGTCCGTACTGGTCCACACTGAGACCCCCGGAGTTCACCCTCTTCTCCCCTATCCACGTCACACCTCCGTCCTCAGATCGGGCGAAGTAGACGTGGAACTTGCCACCCTCTCTTTTGTCAAGCCAGGTAAGGTAAAGGGTGCCGTCCTCACCCACAGCCAAGGAAGGATAGATGGCATCTCTTATTGAGGTGTCAACCCTTCTGTGGGTGGAGAAGTTCACATAGTCCTCGCTCCAGACCACGTATACGTGGTAGTAATGGACCCCAATGTAGATCTCCTGGTCATCGCTGTAGGCTACGTAGAGAGTGCCGTTGGGTGCGAAAACGGCGGTGGGGTACATTTGGTTGGAGAAGTCGTTGCTTGAATTCAAATCCCTTCTGGAATCGTCCACTTGTATCTTTTCACTCCAGGTGTAGCCGCAGTCGGTGGAGCGCGCCATTGAAATATCCCAGTTGGTGTAGAAGTAGTCCTGATATATCACGAAGAGGTCGTCCATTCCCCTAGTGAGGATGACCGGGCGCCTCTGATGGCTGCCTGTGGAGTTCCAGTTCACAAGGATGCTGCTGGAGAAGCTGTCTCCAGCGCCTTCGGTGTAATGGGGGATAAGGTAAAGTCCAGACAGCAGAAGGGTAAATAAAACGGCGAGGCCGAGCATCTTTCGCATCATATTACCTCCAGATGGCCAGGGGCTTATAAGCATGGGGAATATAAAATATTTGGCAGGCTACTTTGAGCCTGAATCCCCTCTCCTCCCCTCTAGGTCTTCAAGATAGGTCTTAAGCCGGCTTGCCACTTCCCGGGGGAGAGCGGCCCTTATGGATATCTCCTCTACTGAGGCTTCACCGAGCTCTGCAAGGGAAGGGAACTCCTCAAGAAGCCTCTTAGCTCTCACCTCTCCTATCCCCTTCACCTCCTGGAGGAGGCTCTTCAGCTTCCCCCGTCTTCTTCGCAGATGGGAGACAGCGAACCTGTGTGCCTCATCCCTGACGGCCTCAAGGAGGAGAAGTCCCGGTGAGGATCGGGGAAGAAGGAGCTTCTCCCCCCTCTCAGTATATATAATCTCCTCCCTCTTGGCAAGGGCGACTACGGGTGGTCCTTTGAGGCCCATTGACTCCCTGGCCCTCACGGCGGCGGTAAGCTGTCCTATCCCGCCATCCACCAGAAGCAGGTCGGGAGGTCCTTCGCCTTCCCTGACCACCCTCTCAAGCCTCCTCCTAACCACCTCCTCCACCGCTGCGGGATCGTTTATGCCTCTGCTCTCCTTGATCAGATACCTTCGGTAGAAGCTTCTAGCAGGTCTGCCGTCCAGAAAGACTACCAGGGACCCCACAGTGTCCAGTCCGCGGATATGGGAGATGTCCACCCCCTCAATCCTTAGAGGGGGTGAGGGTAGGGAGAGCACCTCCATAAGCTCCTTCAGCCCTCTCTCGGCAACCCGCGAGGGCAGGCGCCTTTCTCTAGCCTCCAGCGCTGCCCTTAAATTTCTCATTGGGAGACTAAAATAAGTGGTGGCATTCCAGAGACCCTGGAGTAGTACTCCTCCAGGAAGGTCTCAATAGCAAGGCAGCCTTCCACCCCTTCTCTATTCAGGAAGAAGGGTTCAGCGCCAGCAACCCTGCCCCCCCTCACCTTGAGGAGGTAGACCGCTTCGCCTCCCTCCGACGCCTCTACGAGGTCAAAGTCCTTAACAGGGGCTGTTATGGAGGCGCCCTCGCTTATCCTCTCAATGCCTCTTATGACGTCCCTATAGTAAGCCGCCAGCTCAAACTTCTCCTCCTCCGATGCCCTCCGCATCTTTTCCCGAAGCTCTTTGAGCACACCTGCAGTGTCTCCGGAGAGGAACCTCTCAAGGTCCTTCACGTTCTTTGAGTACTCCTCCTCGTCGGCCTTCCCCGTGCACGGGGCGGTGCATCTACCTAGATGTGCTTCCATACAAGGCTTGTTTCTCCTGCGCAGAACCCAGCAGTTCCTCACAGGGAAGAGGGCCCTCAGATACCTGAGTGCTACCCGGAGGTCTTTCACACCGGAGTAGGGCCCGAAGAGCTTCCCTTGCCTTCCCTTGAACCCCCTCACGAGGAAGAGTCCAGGAAACCTCTGGTGGGTGGTCAGAAGGAGATAGGGGTAGGACTTGTCATCCTTCAGCTCCACGTTGAAGGGAGGTGTCATTTCCTTTATAAGGCGCTCCTCCAGAAGGGCGGCTTCCATCTCTCCCCGGGTGAGTATGCATTCAACGCTGCTTGCCCGGCTACATAGCCTCCTCTCTTTCATGTCTGAGGATTTGAGGTGCTGGGAAACCCTGTTGCGTATATTTCTCGCCTTACCAACGTAGAGGGGGCGCCCACCCTCGTCTCTGAAAATGTATACCCCCGTGCCTGTGGGGAGCTCCCTGGGGTCTATCATCAATCTATACAAAGAGGGGGGGATATATAACGGATTTGGAGTCCCTCATAGGATCTTCTCCAGGTGGTAGCGGGGCCTTTCTATATGAGTGGAGCCGCATTCGGGACATCGGGAAATGTAGTGCAGTGGTCATTGTACTTACCCCAAAGGTGCAGAATGAGAAGAAGTGGTCCCGGCTCCCGGATTTGAACCGGGGATCTGAGGATCTCTGCGGGGGTCGGGACTGGCCCGAAGCCTTCTACAGTCCCCCGCTCTAGCCAGACTAAGCTAAGCCGGGACGTGTTTTCCTTATTATCACCCCTTATTTATCCTTTTTTATTTCCTTTATAAATTTTTCATCGAAAACTACAAAGGGGTGAAGAAGAGGGAGAAAACTTTAACCCGTATGACCCTTTCCCCCTCTGTGTACGTGCTGGACACCTCCGTAATACTCACATACTCCGGCGCACTGGGTGCGCTCCTTAAGGAAGGCGTAGCTATTCCCCCATCGGTGCTTGATGAGGTTCAGTTTGAGCCCCAGCGAAGTCGCCTCAGGGAGCTTGTAGAGGCGGGGGCAGAGGTCATCCCCCCCGCAGAGGAGGCGATCAAAAAGGTCAGGGAGACCGCCCGAGCTGCGGGAGAGCACCAGATGAGCGAAGCAGACATCAAGGTCGTGGCACTTGCACTCCAGCTCGGCGCCACCCTCTTGACCGAGGACTACTCCGTACAGAATGTGGCCCAGCTTCTAGGAGTTCCCTGGAGATGTCTCACAACCAGAGGTATAAGGAAGGTTTATATCTGGGGGGTGAAGTGTGTGGACTGTGGTAGAGTCTTTGAAAAACCCCCTGGAGAGGTCTGCTCTATTTGCGGGGGAAGACTCAGGCGCTGGAGGCTCAAAGCTAAGGGAAAGCTTAATTTCAATAAAGAGTTACACCAGAGTGGATAAAACTGGAAGTGATCCCATGGTGAAGAAGGCATCCATGGCTGTTGCAGCTCTGATCGTTGTGGCAATCCTTGCAGTAGCCGGCTGCGGTGAAAAGGAAGTAAAAAGAATAAGGCAGGAGGAGGAAGGGGTAGGGGAGACTCTCACTTTCGATGGGCATCTTGACAACCCCGAGTGGGGCGGGGCCCAGAGGACGCAGGACGTCTATGAAATAGACTTCGCCCAAGAGGCCAACGTGACCGAGGGCAGGGAGGTGCAGCTAACCAGGCTCACCGTCAACCTCAGGTGGGTAGATGACCATTCGGGGACGGACTCCCAGGACGTCACCGACCCCTTCATGGTAAATATCACTGTAGGGAACGTTACCGTTTCCTCTGGCTTCCGCGACACGGGTCAGATTACCTTGACGCTTCCCAATAATCAGGTCACTGATAAAATGCTCGCAGAGAACACCACGGTGCAGATAACGGTTTACATAGGTGACTGCGGCACCTATGCAGCGCCGCCGTTCATCTTCGGCAGGCTTGTGCGTTACTACGATACGGGGAACGATTACACAATGACCGTTGACTATTCTTACCTTGAGGTCTGGTACGAGACTAAGAACGCCTGAAGGGAGCTGGGATGTCCATCAGAGTAGCTCCTTGAGGGTCACCACTGGGAGTCCCCCCTCTCTGTCAATGGTGGGCACCATGACCCCCGTTGGGGGTTTCACACCGTAGAAGAGGGGTGTATTGTCAATCAGCCTGTATTTGAAGACGATGTCTGAGAAGTTGGCAACGGCCCCGGCCAAACTCAGATCCGGGCGCGCAATGGAGATGCCGAGGTAACCTCGACTTCTGATAAATACCCTGGTCCGCAGGAGATCTTGGGGGGTGGCCGTGGTTCCCATTCGGTACTCCAGGGTGTCCAGTCCAACAAGGTCCATAAGGGGTCTTGAGTACCCCTGGGTGAGCTCTTCAAGCTCTGTTCTGTAGAGCTTCTGCGAACTCCTATCTGTCATGGGGATTACCAGGGGATTGCCCGGGGAGGCCCTGAAGTAGTCCACGAACCTGACGTGCTCCTCTAATATACCCTCGGGGAGAAATCTGCTCAAGTCGCTGTAGATGCTCTCTGGGGTCTCCCCCCCAGGGGGCGTTATGAAGACAACACCGTCGTTCTGGATGAAGTTTAGGATAATGGGGCGCAGGATAAGCATAAGCATCTCTTCGCTGACCTCGAAGGAGGCCTCTATCATTATATACTGGCCCCTTTTGAACCCGCCGTTTAAAATATCATCGAGCTTTGGTATCCCGCTGGAGTAGCGGTTGGGAGGGTGGGGTGTTTTCTTCCACATTATCTGTTCCTCTGGCTTGAGGACAGGCATCTCAGAGAACACGCGGAAGTTTCCGCCCCGCAAACTGAAGAGATACTTTCTCCTGCCTATTTCCACTCCCCTCATTTTAATGATCTCAAGCTCCCTTACCTTTCTCCCGTCAACTTCAGTGTGACCCAGACTAACTATACCTCCCACAAGAGGGTCGAGGAAGGATTCTCTCGAGGTCTCCTCCACGATGATGAGGGAGAGATTCTCCCTCTGGACAACATCAAGGGTGGCCCTCACCATCCTTGAAGGGTTCTCGAACCTCTCAAGGAGGCTGTCAATAGTATCTATCATCACCACCTTTGGTTTAAAATCGCTTTTTACAAGGTCAGTGAACTCCCTCAAAAACCAGTTGGGGTCAGTTATCTTAGAGTTCTTGTCAAAGAGCTTCGCCCTCTCCCTTAGCGGGGACCCCTCCTTCAGATGGGGGAATTGAAGGGAGAGCTGGTCCTCCTCCACCCGGGTGAAGAGCATGACGCCTCTCTCATCTTTTGTAAGTTGTCTCACTATCTCGATTGCTAGGAGGGTCTTTCCCGTTCCCGTGCCTCCCTTAAGGAGAAGGACCTCTCCTGTGTGCGTTCGGAAGAACTGCTCTATTTCCACAGGTACATTCTGCACGACCGGATAAGCTTCTTTCATCTTCAGACCTCTTCAATCATATGGAAAAACTTTATTAAAAAGTTTCAGAATGATTATCGCATAAAAAGAAAAAGTGGTGTGAAGATGGACTATAGGGATATGGAGGAGGCACTCAAAAAGGTCAGTATTTTTGGGGAGGGGATGTTGAAAAGCAAAGCACTTGACGAGATGGTCTACCTCTCCCTGGTAGACCTCCTAGTCAGAGGTGTTATGATATATGATCCCGATGAGGACACCTTTGTTCTGAGGGGGTCAGAAGATGAGCCCTGCCACGAGGTATAGGGCCACCAGCGTTCCCATTATCGCCTCACCCACTATGAGTCCCGTGGCCATCATATAGGTGTCGAGAAGCTTGAGAGTCTTCATCCTCTCATCCCCGCCGTAGCGGGGCTCAAGGACATATTTCTCCCATGAACTCCTCCATAAACCACCCACAAGTAGCGGGACTTGAAGTCCCAGAGGGAGGTACATCCCCAGGCCAAAGGCGGTCCCCATACCTATAGCAAGTTCTATCAAAACCCCCACCACGATCCCCGCTGCAAATATGTTCCAGTCAACGGCCCCCACCACAAGCCCTTTTGCGAAGACTACGAAGGCGTGGGCCTGGGGGGCTGGCAGGTTGAGCTCTCCTTTTGCAAGGCCATAGGAGAGGAAGGCGGCGGAAAGACCTGAAACTATAGCCCCTGGTATGATTCCGGGGGTTAAGCCTCTCACCAGGTCGTGGGGCCTATTCCCGCAGTAGAGCCCATTCTTGAAATTGAGGATGGTGTCCCCGGACATGGAAATGGCTCCGCCGAAGACGGTGGTCCCTATGAGGGACATTATGAGGAGCTCACTCCTGCTCATCCCAAAGAGCTTGAAGGTGAGTATAAGAATAATAAGTACCAGAAAGGACGTAGCTGAGACGGGTTCGGTTCCTGTCTCTCCCATGACCTTGACCGCTATAGCGCCCAGAATGAAGGTGAGGCTGATCAGCAAAATGGCGAAGACGAGGGAGGCGAAGAAGGGGAAGCCGCCTGCCCAGAATACCATAAAGACGATGAGAAGCGTCACCACTAACATGACCTTGATGTGCTCCGCCGGCCACTCGTACCAACCCTTCCTGGGGATATACGAGGCCCTAGCCCCCTCCCCGGAGCTCTCAACCTTTCTGAGGTCGGCAAAGACCGTTTTGAAGACGGGTATCATCTTCAGAAGTGCTGTTATCCCTCCCCCGAATATGGTACCTATAGCCATTATCCTGGCTAGCTGGTATGCCGCAAGGGCTGGGGAGGTGGGGACTCCCTCATAAGGAGTGCCCGCAAGGAGTCCTCTCTGTGCGAGTGGCCAGAACATACTCATGTCCGCAACGTCGAATACCTCCCCCGTGTTGAAGTATATGTACGGAATGTGGCTGGCCACTGCGAGGGGGACTACGAAGAACCACGTGAACATTGTACCTAGGAATATTAGAAAAGCTGTCCTCGCCTTCATGAACCAGCCTAGCCCAAATTGGATGGGTATGAGGCTTATAGAGGCGACGGTGTATTTTGCAGGCTCCGGGGTGAATATGATGTCCCCGGCAGCGTAGTGAGGACCACCGAAGAGGTGGTCCAGGATAGAGCGTCCTTTGATGATGGGAAAGTCTCTGAAGAAAGTGAAGAGAGCGGTAGCAGTAATCCAGGAGACCGTCATTTTGAAGGAGCGCTTGGCCTGTTCCCCTGCTTCGGAGGAGACCACCCTGGAGAGGTCCAGCATCTTCACGGTGGCCTCGAAGCCGGGGGTGGGCAGGGGATCCTCCACAAGCCAGATTCTGCGGAAAACGATAAAGTACATGACCCCCAGGATGCCCGAGACCATGGTGGAGAGGATGGATATGGTAAGTATTCTTGTCATAGGCAGATGGGTTATGAGGGGGGAGCCCCCCACGTATTCTGACGGGTCATAGGCGAGAATAAATATGGCGGGGAAGGTGAAGACGAAGCCAGTGCAGATCATCGCTGCGCCATTGGAGGCGGTGGCAGCCACGTTGAGGGTGGGCGGGTTCCATCTCCACGCCATCCCTAGGATGTAGATGATGTACCAGGAGCCCGCCACTACCATCCCCACTTTGAGCCCTACATACTGGTTTATCAGGGCGAAGAGTGTACCGATAGCTATGGCAATCCAAATCTTTTTCCAGTCCCATGCCGGGATGTCAAAGGCTTCTCTGCGGTTTTTCTCGTCGAGATACTGTTCCAGGGCCCCGGTGTTAAAATTAGCGAACATCTCGGGGTCGAACCAGTTTAGGGTCCCCTCCTCGATCTTACGTATGCCAGAAGGAGTGAGCGGTTGACGGTAGATGGATCTCTTAACCCTAGCCATGAGACCACCGATTAAAAAGGAGTTCAGGCTTTTGGATTGCATCTATTTACTTAAACCTTTGTGAATCCTCTCTAAAGCGGCTTGATTCTTGCGGCGAGGTGTAGGTTAAAATTAAGTATTCTGCCCCTTTAAAGTGTAGCGAGACAAAAAATCGGGGGAAGTTCAATGTACTGGGCAGATATCCGCGTTGGTTTCAAAAAGGGAGTTACGGACCCAGAAGGGGCGAACACCGCCAAGGCGCTGAGGCTGCTGGGCTTCGAAGAGGTTGAAGAAGTGAAGTTCTCCAAGTTCTACTCAGTGAAGCTGAAGGTTGAAAGTGAGGAGAGGGCAAGGGAGCTTGCTGAGAGGATGTGCGAGAAGCTCCTTTCAAACCCAGTCATCAATTTCTATGAGATCACAATACGGGAGGAGAAGGAGGAGGTTCCGTGAGGTTCAGGAAGCTCTACCCAGATGTTGAGGTCTACGAGATCCCCATAACGGAGATGGGGGATGAGGAGCTCAAAGAGGTTAGTGCGGAGATGAGCCTTGGCCTTTCATTGAAGGAGATGAAGAACATCGCAAGTTTCTTTCGTGAACGGGAGGGCAGAAACCCCACAGACATCGAACTGCAGGCCCTAGGGCAGGCGTGGTCCGAGCACTGCTGTTATAAGAGTTCCAAGGCGATACTTAAGGCTACCATATTTGGGATTGAGGCTCCCCAGGCCATACTTGCAGTGAAGGAGGACGCAGGGGTGGTGGAGTTTGATGATGAGTGGGCATACGTGACAGCCCTTGAATCCCACAACCATCCATCGGCTATAGTGCCCTACGGCGGCGCTGCCACGGGCGTGGGTGGGATTCTGAGAGATGTTCTCTGTATGGGCGCACAGCCCATAGCTCTCACTGACCCGCTCTTTTTTGGTCCCCTTGACTATCCTTCGAATAGGCTTCCCCGGGGTGTGAAGCACCCCAAATACATAACCGCCGGGGTTGTAGCTGGAATCAGGGATTACGGAAACCGCGTTGGTATACCCACCGTGGCCGGGATGGTTGCCTTCCACCCCGGATACGTCGGCAACCCCCTGGTGAACGTGGGATGCATAGGTATGGTGAGAAAGAAGAAGATTGTCAGATCAAGGGTGGGGGGTGTGGGGGATTATTTCGTCCTGGCGGGAGGAAGGACGGGAAGGGATGGCATCCACGGGGTGACCTTTGCCTCCGCCGACTTGACGGGGGAGTCGGAGGAGAGGGATGTAGGTGCGGTACAGCTGGGTGACCCGATAGTCAAGGAGCCCCTGATGCATGCGGTGCTTGATATAAATGAGAAGGGACTGATAACCGGTATGAAGGATCTAGGCGGGGGAGGACTCTCTTGCGTCTCTGGAGAGATGGCGCTGGCTGCAGGGCTTGGGGCCGAGATAGAGCTGGACAAGGTCCTTCTCAAAGAGGAAAACATGGCCCCCTGGGAGATATGGGTCTCGGAGTCTCAAGAGAGGATGATGGTGACGACGAAGGAGGGCAACCTAGCCAAGGTTTTAGATATCTTCTCCAGCTGGGACGTGGAGGCCACTGTGATCGGGAGGGCTACAGAAGGCAAGCGCATCCGGGTCTTCTGGAAGGGTAAGAAGATCTTGGATATGGACCTGGAGTTCCAGACCCGGGGTCCGCTCTACTGCAGACCTTATCTGGCGGTTTATAAGGAGAGGCGAGCAGAGGACCAGCTGCCCCCCATGCCAGAGGATCTCAACAATGTCTTTCTCCAGATGCTTGAGGACCCCAACCTGGCCAGTAAGGAATGGGTCGTGAGGCAGTACGACCATGAGGTTAGGGGAAGGACGATATTAAAACCCCTTCAGGGGGATGTGGTGAGGGTTACCCACGGGGACGCCTCAGTCCTGAAGCCCCTTGAGGACTCCTATAGGGGGCTGGCACTTACCACGGACGTGAACCCCTACCTCTGCGAGAGGGACCCCTACTGGGGAGCGGCCTCAGCGGTGGACGAGGCCGTTAGGAACCTTGTGTCCGTGGGCGCAAGGCCCCACTCTTTTAACGACTGTCTTAACTTCGGAAACCCTGAGAAGCCCGAAAGGCTGGGGGACCTTCGTGAGGCGGCTAGAGGTCTTGCCCACGTAGCAAGGGCCTTGGGGATACCCTTTGTCTCGGGTAATGTTTCCCTCTACAACGAATCCGAGGTCGGGGCCGTGCCTCCCACACCTACAATCTTTGCCGTCGGCATCGTGGAGGATGTGCGACGGGCTACCACAGCGGACTTCAAGGAGGAGGGAAACCTCATTTACTTGGTGGGCAGAACCCATCAGGAGATGGGGGGCTCCTTATATTACAGGATCCTAGGTTGGGAGGGGGGAGTGGTTCCCCAAGTGGACACGGATCTCCTGAGAAGATCAACGGAGGCCCTGCTGGAACTCAACCGCCTTGAACTCTTAAGGGCGGTCCACGACCTATCGGAAGGAGGGCTTGCCGCCGCCGCTGCTGAGATGGCCTTTGGAGGAGGCGTAGGAGTTCAGCTTGACCTCTCTGTTATTGAGGGGGGGAGGGATGATGTTATTCTCTTCTCCGAGTCCAACACACGCTGGCTCCTTGAGGTTCAGCCGGAGGGGACCGAGGGGCTGGAAGAACTTCTCACAAAACATGGCGTCCCGTTCATGAGGATAGGAAGCGTGGGAGGTGAGGAGCTTCTCTTTACCCGGGGTGGGAGGGAGCTTATGAGGGTTCCACTGGAAGAGGCTTGGCAGAGGTGGCACAGCTCAATATACCGACTCGTGGGGGTGGGAGAGTGAAGGCAGAGGAGGTCTACGTGGGAATACTTAGAATGGAGGGTACCAACTGCGAGCAGGAAATGTATGAAAGCTTTTTGAGGGCGGGAGCCACCCCCGAGCTGGTTCACATAAAGCAACTTGAAGGGAAGGTATC
>NJDV01000010.1 GCA_002254765.1 Thermoplasmatales archaeon ex4484_36
TCCCCGTGGAAAACCTCGGAACCGAAGTTTGCCGTAACAATGTCCTTCAGGCCATCGCCGTTGAGATCGCCCACGGCCACATCGAAGGGCATGGCGTCTCCCAGGGATATCACCATGGTGCTCTCAAAGGTCCCCTCCCCGCTGTTGTTCAGAATGCATGTAGCGTTCTGGGCGTTGTTGACCGATATCAGGTCCACATCCCCGTCGCCGTCAAGATCCGCTGCCCGAAGGGCGATGGGGTAGCCCCTGACGTAATAGGCAGGTCTGTCACCGGCGAAGCTCCTGTTCCCCTGGTTCATAACCACTATGACCACGTTCCGCGCCTCATCCGCCGATGCGATGTCCTTCAGGCCATCGCCGTTGAGGTCCTCAAGAAGAACGGAGTAGGGCTCCAGCCCTATGGGCACGAAGTAGGGGGAGGAGAACTCACCAACCCCATTACCGTAAAGAACGGACACGGAAGAGCCAAAGTAGTTAGCTGTCCCCAAGTCCAGCGCGCCGTCGCCGTCGGCGTCGGCGGCGTATATTCCCCTTGGAGAGGCGCCAACGGTGTAATAGCTCACCGGGTGAAAGACCCCGTAGTAGAGGTTTCTTAAAGTGGAGAGGGTGGCGAAGCCGTCCCCCTCGTGAGGCTCGTTATGGTTCCCCACCACAACGTCCTCGTCCTTATCGCCGTCAATATCCATTACGGTGAGGGTTTCTGGAGAGTTCCCGATATAGTATATCCCAGAGGGGATGAGGCCTCCCCCGGGCCCCCGGGGGAGCCGAAGAAGAGCTCCAGGCTACTGTTTGAAGGGTTGACTGTGGATGCTCCTTCCCGCCCTTGTGGCAACCACCACATCCTCATCTCCGTCGCCATCCACATCCAGAGTCACCATATCCGTGGGGCCCCTTCCGACGCTGTAGTCCCCCACCCTCTCGTAGCCCTCACCGGTGGAGCGGAAGAGGGAGACCGTGAAGAAGTACCTCCTGCTCTCCCCTCCCACCCAGATGGTATGGTCCCTGTCGGCCCTGTTAGCCACAAGGATGTCAGTGAGTCCGTCGGAGTCCATATCCGCAGCGCAGACCGCCTGGGGGTCCCCGTCGGTCTCAAGAGAGAGAGTCAGGTTGAGCTCCCCCCCTCTCAAGGTGAATATCCTCAAGGTGTCCCCAACCTCGTTTACTGTGAGCACTTCCGCCTTCCCATCGCCGTCAAGGTCGCAGGAGATGATGTCCGTGGGGTTCTTTCCTGCGGTGACGTTCTGGAGTTGGCGGGAGAAGTGGCCGCTGCCGTCGTTTAAGAAGAGCTCCATCCAGCCGCTCTCCCCGAGAAGGATAAGGTCTGCATCCCCGTCGCCGTCAAGGTCTCCTGAGGAGACCTTCACAGGGAAGCTCCCCGTAGGGTAGGAGGTGGGCTGAAAGAAGGGCCTCTCCCCCGAGCCCGTCCCCGGGAGAACCTCCAGGACGGAGGAATCGTAGCAGGCGACTGCCACATCCCCCACACCGTCACCGTTGAAATCAGCGGAGGTTATTGAGACCGGGCGGAGGGAGACTGGAATGAAAGTGGAGTTGGGCGGGAGGACACCTTCAATTCTCAGCCGAACCCTCTTCACATCCCCCTTAGGCTCCTGTCACCCCCCCGGGGAGGGTACGTCTCTTCTCTCCGCTGCATGCCTACCACACCTTATCCGTTATATTTAAACATCTTCGTACACAGTTGAAGTGTCAGACCTTAAAAGGGCCGACGATCTCCCTGGGCTTTGCCACCTCTATGGTGATCCCACCGCCTAAGGGAGGAGGTTTCGCGGTCCCGCCACCGTCCCCCACCAGATGTTCCACCACTTCAGAGAGGGCGAGGGAGGGGGTGTTGTTCTTCTCGCTTAAGTGTGCCAGCACCACGGTCCGGGTCCCGGGGTCCACCACCCTTTTGAGGAGCCTTCCGCACTGGTCATTGGAGAGGTGTCCCAAAGGGTCTGCAATCCTCCTCTTCAGTGGAAAGGGATAAGGGCCCTCACGCAGCATCCTTCTGTTGTGATTCGCCTCCACCACCAGGGAATGGCTTCCCCGGAGGGCCTCAATCAGGGCCCTGTTCACAGAGCCCGTGTCCAGGGCCACCGCAGCCACTCTCCCTCCCGATTCTATGCGATACCCCACGGGCTGCAGGGCGTCGTGGGGGACAGGGAAGGGCCTCACCGTGAACTCACCGACGGTGAACACCCTTCCGGGGGTGACCGGGTTGGCACCCCTTTCAAGACGCAGGCTCCACAGAGTGGGGCGGGTGGAGTACACGGGGACCCCGGGGTGATTCTTAACGAAGCGGAGGACCCCGGCGGTGTGGTCGCCGTGCTCATGGGTCAGGAGAAGCCCGCTCAGCTCTTCTGCTTCCACCCCGAGGCGGGAGAGGGCTCCCCTGATGTAGCTATAGGAGAGGCCCGCATCTACAAGAATCCTGTCACTCCTAGAGCTAATTAGAATGGAATTGCCCTTTGAACTGCTGCCCAGAACGGTGATTTCCATGGGATCGGAGGTGTATGGTTTTCTACAACAAAAAATCATCTATCATGGGATAGGGGTCGGAGGAGGAGATACTTCTCAGAAAGGACGGGAGGGCGGACCTCACCCAGGGAGTGGAATATCTTCTGTCGGCCAGAAGGAGGAAGGCACGCTCTGAACTAAGCAGGTTATGGGATATCACGGAGTTTATCATATAGAAGGCGTGCAGGAACCCTCCCATGAAGCTCCCCCTCTCCCACCCGTATCTCTCCCGTAAATACTTGACCCTGTACTCGAGAACGGGGCCGGGCCTCATAGGGATGTCAAAGACGAGGGCCCCCCGCAGGGGTACCTCCTCCGCCACCATCTGGTTCCACGTGCTGGAGAATCCCACCATGAGAAGAACCCCCTCCCCTTTATCCCGTGCCTCCTGGAGCCTCTCCCACCACGCTTCAGATTTCTCCCTGGGCTCTGAAAGTATGGTCACATCCCCGGGGGGCTGAAAGCCCTCCAGAATCTCCTCCTTCCTGTGGAAGGAGGGGAATATGACGGCGTATATCCCCTCCCTTCTTCCGTATCTCTCAAGGAACTCTTTCAAGACCTCTCTGGCAGTCTCCAGGGCAGCGGCCCACTTCCCCTCGTCCCTCCTGTGGAGAAAGCTCCCTTACAACAGAGGCCGGGTTCAGGAGGGTAACTCTCATCCCATCCCTTCCCTCCTCCCTCACGTAAAAGCGGACGGCTGCGTCGTATCCCTCTATCCAGAACTTGACGAAGAGGTAGAGGTTGGCATACCACCATCTGACGGAGGGGTCAGGGAACGTAAGGTCAAGAAGCCTCCTCATGGAGGAGACAACCCCTTCGGGGTTTACGTTCAGCTCCCCAGAGAGCCTCTCTATCAGTCGGTGCCTCTCGACGATCTTAAGCTCCCCATAAGGACCCCACCTTCCCCCCCTCCCCAACGGGAGAGCTCCCTCCTCGCTGGAAGCCTCCTCCAGAACGCTTCTCAGAGACTCCACGATGCCCTTGAGGATTCTCATCCCCCCCTCTTCAACACCCTCAACACCTCCCAGGGCCTCCAGATACTCCTCACTTAAGTCCTCTCTGTGTATTGTGAAGGTGAACTCCTCGTCTATCCCCCTCAGGAGCTCGTAGGGTTCTATCATAAGAATGACCATCTTCTCCGGGCCCGTTGAGATCTCCTCAATGAGCCTGCGCCAGCCCTGATGAAAGATGAAGGGGTAATCGGAGACGATGATGAAGCCCTCCGCCGCCAGGTCAATCACCATCCGCGATGGGCACATTCCCCTCTCCGAAAGAAGCTGGCGGGAGGAGGAAAACTCCCTTTTTCCGCTCAGGATGTCCCGGAAGATCTCAAGATCGAAGTCCTTCTGATAGGCACACTGCCCTGCGCTCAGGCAGTGATGAACCACGTCGGCTATCTTAATCTCCCTGTTTATAAGGGGGCAGGGCAGATGGGTAGAGGGAAGATGGACCACACTCCTTCCATCTTCGGCGGCCTTCTCCCTTGCGATGTCCCTTATCTCCCTCTGGAACATCCGGGGGGAGAGTATAACCAGCTTCCTGCCCTGAAGAAGCGCCTCCTCCACGGTATACTCCAGGAGGCGGAGCATGTCCGCCTTCCCCCCCGGGAGGTAGTTCAGAAGGCGTCCTTTTGAGAGGAAGATACTCTCAACATCCCTCCGCATTTCCCTGTACACTGCACTCACCGAGCAGGGGAAGAAAAGTTATTGTAATGATAAATCTTTTTGCGGGCGATGAAGCGGCTCTTCATATTGGACTTTGACAACACAGTGGTGCTCAACCCCAACTACTCATCCTTCATACACCTTCCGCTCATAGGACAGCTCCTTCCCAGGAAGTATCTGATCGCGTCAGGGGCGGAGAGGGTGATAGGGGAGCTTAAAAGAAGGGGGGACTTTGTGGTAATCCTCACCAAGACCACGGTGCTCCCTGTCAAGAGGAAGATGGTCAAGGTCAGAGAGTCCGGCTTTGAGGAGATGGTGGACGACGTTGTGGTGGTGAGGCGAAAGACGCCGAAGGTTGTGAGAGCCATAATAGAAAGGTTCCCGGCAGAGAAGGCCTACATGGTGGGCAACTCCTACAGAAACGATGTGGAGGTGGCCTTAAAGAGCGGCATTACCGCTGTTTACATACCGAGGGGGCGCGGGGAGTCCAGAAAACTCCTTGAAAAGGGGGGGATAAGGGAGAAGGTGGTGGTCTTAGACAGGTTCGAAGAGATCCTAGCCCTTCCCTGACGCCTCCCGAAAAACTTCAAATAGTATAATCCCAAATCGGCAAGGGCCCGAAGGTGTGCAGATGATTCTCATCGTGTGCGAGAAGGAAAACGCGGCATCAAGGATCGCCCGCATTCTAGGGAAGGGGAAGGTAAAAAGAGAGAATCTGGGTGGTATCCCCATCTACAGGATTAACTCCCCCCTCGGAGACGCGGCGGTCATGGGCCTCAGAGGGCACATTCTAAACCTGGACTACCCGCCTGAGTACAACCAGTGGACGCAGGTGGACCCGGAGGAGCTCATTGACGTGGAGCCGAGAAAGGTCCTCACTGAAAAGAGAAGGGGTAATGCGCTGCTGAAGCTTGTTGAGAGCGCCGACGGCATAATAATCGCCACAGACTACGACAGGGAGGGGGAGCTCATAGGAAAGGAGGCTGTTGAGTGGGCCCTTCAGAGAACAGGCAGAAAGCCCTGGATAAAAAGAGCCCGCTTCTCCGCTCTCACCCCGGGGGAGATCGAGAGAGCCTTCAGGAACCTGACGGAGGTGGATGACAATCTGGCATCCTCCGCCGAGGTGAGGCAGTACGTGGACCTCCTCTGGGGAGCCGTTCTGACGAGGATGATCTCCCTCTACTCCGGGAGACTGGGGCGGGAGTTCCTCTCCGTCGGTAGGGTCCAATCTCCCACACTAGCCCTGATAGTGGACCGGGAGAAGGAAATAGCTGCCTTCAAACCAACCCCCTACTGGGAGATCAACGCGGTTATGGAGAAGGGACTTTCCTTCCCCTCCAAACACGCAAAGGGCCGCTTCACGGATGAGGGTGAGGCGAAGAGTATATACGAGAGGGTGAGGGGGGCAGAGGAGGCTGCCGTCAGGGACCTTCAGGTCAAGATCAGGCGGGAGAGGCCCCCCACCCCCTTCAACACAACATCGTTCCTCCGGGCAGCCACATCGCTGGGACTCTCCGCCGCAAGGGCCATGAGCATCGCTGAGGACCTCTACACCAGAGGGTTCATATCGTATCCCAGAACGGACAATACCGTCTACCCACCAAGCCTAGACCTCAAAGGGATATTGAAAGCCCTTCTCAACAGCCAGTTCTCCCAGGATGCCAAAAGCCTTCTTGAGCAGGAGTCCCTGAAACCCACCCGGGGAAAGACGCAGGCCACGGACCACCCGCCCATTCACCCCGTAGGGGTCCCGAAGGAGGGGGAGCTCAAAGGACGGGAGAAGAAGGTCTATGAGCTGGTGGTACGAAGGTTCATGGCCACGCTGGCCCCCGAAGCGGTGCTTAAGACCACAAGGGTCCTCTTCGACGTGAGGGAGGAGCCTTTTGTGACATCGGGCACCACGGTGGTGGAGCCCGGATGGAGAAGATATTATCCCTACAGCAAGCTAAACGAGATACTCCTCCCCGAGATGAAGGTGGGAGAGAGTGTAAAAGTGGTGGAGATAAAGCTGGAGAAAAAGATGACAAAGCCGCCTCCCCGCTACTCTCAGGGAGGCCTTGTGGAACTCATGGAAAAGCTTGGCCTGGGAACGAAATCCACTAGACACGAAATTATCCAGAAGCTCTACTCTCGAGGTTATGTGAAATCCTCCCCACCCACCCCCACCCGCATGGGCATCGCCCTTGTTGAGGCACTGGAAAAATACGCAAAGGACATCGCCGATCACGGGATGACCAGTAGGCTGGAGAAGGAGATGGAGGAGGTGGCGGCGGGAAAGAGGGATCCCAGGGAGGTCATAGAGGACTCTCGGCTCCTGTTGAAGAAGGTTGTGGAGAGATTAAAAGAGAACTCAGAGAATGTGGGAGAGGAGATAAGAAAGGCTCTTAAAGAGGATATAAGGGCAGGGAGGTGTCCCCGCTGTGGAGCCGAGATGATGGAGGTGAGGTCCAAGTGGGGAAAGAGGTACCTGAGGTGTTCCAATTACCCCAGGTGCGGCAAGAGCTACCCGCTTCCCCAGAAGGGAACTGTTAAATACACCACGGATTCCTGTCCTCACTGCCGTGCTCCGATGATAATCTACAAACCCCCCCGGGGTAGGGAGGTCAGGATGTGTGTGAACCCTTCCTGCCCCTCAGTGAAGGAGGGCAAGCATGAGAAGAAGTAATTTTCCCATCTACGTTGTGGGCTACATGCCCCAGGGGATCCTGCCTCAGGTCATGAAAGAGGTGGGGGTCCACCCCCGGGGAATGAACATAATGCTTCCCAAAGGAGCTTTCGTAAGGCTCCTGATCAGAGACCTGGACCCGAGACAGGCCAATATAATAAAACAGAGCATGCTATCCCTCGGAGGGGAGGCCGCTGTCCCCATGGGGTTTCTTGACTTCACCCTTGAGAGGGGGGACGTGCTTCTCACCGGCACTCTCACCCAGATGGCGAAACTGACCGATAAGCTAAAACTGCAGCCCTTCGGCCTGAAGGTGCTTGCCGAGGAGATTGAAGAGGTTTTGAGAGGGCTACCAGACTCCCCGCTGGGGGGAAGCAGGGCCTTTGCCATGGAGCTTCCGAGAAGATCTGGCGGTAAGATTGTAAAGCGGTTGAGGTTGAGAATCACAAGAAGAAGACCTCTTGTGATGGGCGTGATCAACCTCACCCCGGACTCCTTCTCGGGGGATGGCCTCGCAGGGATGGTTGATGAAGCCGTCTCCAGGGCGTGGACAATGAGGGATCACGGCGCAGACATTGTGGATGTGGGTGGCGAGTCATCAAGACCCTTCTCCGACCCCGTAACGGCGGAGGAGGAGTTGAAGAGGGTCATGCCCTTCTTTGAAACCGTTGGGGGGTCTTTTCCGCTACCCATCTCCATAGATACGTACAAACCGTCCGTGGCGGAGAGCACCCTCAAGGAGGGAGCATCCATTGTGAATGACATTTACGCCCTCCGCTCCAGAGGGATGGCCGACCTTATCTCCAAATATAAAGCAGGGTGCGTTGTGATGCACATGCAGGGAACACCGAAAAACATGCAGGTCTCTCCAAAATACGAGAGAGCCGCTGTAGAGGTGGCGGATTTCCTAAAAGACCGGCTGAACTTCGCCGAGAAGAAGGGGATAAAAAGGGAGCATCTCATCGTCGACCCCGGGATTGGTTTCGGTAAAGAGCTCTCACACAATCTTGAGCTGATAAACAGGATTTCATACCTCTTCCCCCTCAAAGCCCCCATACTGATGGGACCGTCGCGAAAATCCTTTATCGGGAGGATCACTGGAAGGAGCGTCAAGAGGAGGGTCGCAGGCTCCATAGCGGCCTCCGTCATGGCCTACCTCATGGGGGCGGACATATTGAGAGTTCACGACGTGAAAGAGACCCGGGACGCCCTGGACGTTGCGAGCGCCATTATACATGAGGGCATCTAACTCCCAAGGGTTAGATTTCTCACGCTCCACCCCTAAAGCATATCACCTGATGCCAAGCCTACGCTACACACCTTACGGAATCCGCAGAAGCGGCTTTTAGCGGTAGAAGCATTACTGCACAGTCATCTCATAGCCACAAAGCGGACATTTCACCGTTATGGGCCCTTCGTGAGGAGGCACCTCAATGGAAGTTCCACACAGGTCGCACTCCACCGCTTCGGGAGCTCCACCCTCCGCCGGCGGTGCCGCTTCCTCCGCTGGGGCCTCTGCAGGTGCCTCTGGCGGATACTCCTCCGTCGGTGTCACAGCGGGGGCCGCTGGGGCCGCCTCCTCTGCGGGAGGTGCCGGAGCGGCCGCCTCTGGGGCAGCCTCAACCTCACCCTTTGGAAGAGCCTCAGGGGCAACCGCAGGGGCACCGGCCCCGGGCGGCAGGGCAGCTCCCGCCAGGGTATCCTGTACCACGGCCGGTAGGAGCTCAATACCGAGGTCCTTGACCTTGGGCAGAAGCGGGGCCTCAATCCCTGTGATGGCCTCATATCTCTGTACGTACCTGCCCATGCGGTCCGCCTGTCTCTCCACCCTCCGCTTCTTGTACTCCTCCACTCTGGTGCTCTGCATCCAGAGATAAGCGCTAAGTACAGCCAGACCCAGGACGAACACTATCCCTATAAGGAGGTACAGCAGGTGTACCCTTCCCTTCTCCTCGGGCTCCTTCCACATGGCTGAGTTCAGGGGAGCGTAATCTCTGGAATCTATAACCCCATCTCTGTCTGTATCTCTATTCAACGGATCTGTGCCCTCCTTCTGCTCTTTTATATCGCTCCACCCATCTCCATCGTCATCTGTGTCGTTGAGATTGGGCTTTCCGTCGCCGTCCAGGTCAAGTTCGTTTATATCCACCATCACAGTGAAGGTTACAGCAGCCGATATGTTGAACTCACCATCATCCACCTTAAGAGTCACCACGTGTACACCCTCGGTGAACTTCATTGAGAACGTGGGCTCTGTGGATAGGAGCTTCCAGTCCGCTGAGAACCAGCTGTATTTAAGCTCGTCACCATCCGGGTCATAGGTTCCCTCGGAGGAGAACGTTATCGTGTCTGAGGTTTTGTACAGAGCGTTCATAACGGGGGACTTTATGACGACCACTGGCTTGTGATTCTTAACCCTTGGTTTTATTGTGATCGGGTAGTCCTCAGAATATGTGTATCCATTGCCTGCCACATCCTTGGCTCTCCACTTAATGTAATTGGTGGTGCCGGGCTCGAAGAGGAGCGGTGCGGTGCTAGCCACTATAGTGTTGTTTATTATCTTCACATTGGCGGATATCCAACCGGTATAATGCTTTAGATCTCCTGTTGAGTAGGAATAATATATCGATGGACCGAACACGCCGCTTCCAGAATCGGTCAGTGTTATAGTGGATATCACGTATGGCTCCTCAAGAGGCATATCTGATTGCGGGGGTGTCGGGTTTGAGAAGGAGACACCCTCAGTGTCAACCCAGATGTTTATGGGGGCTGACTCGTAGGGGCCATTACCTGCTACGTCCGATGCTCTAAACTTCACATAGTTATCCGTTCCGTCCGGAAGGGTAACATCCACCGAAATTGTGGTCTGCTGGGCAGTCCCATAAAGCCCAAGGCTGGTCCACTCACCATAGTTGTCGGGTCCATCTGTGGAGTAGCAATATTCTATGGAGGAGAGGTCCACACCACTGCCTCCGGAGTCTATCAAACCTATGCTTACAGTGACCCTGTTCGACGTCTTCCACACCTGGTGGGGGCTTCCCTCAAAGAAAGTTATTCCCTCTCTTTCTATTGTCACAGAGGAGAAGACTACAGGCCCGTCATTCCCCACGTTGTCAATGGCCTTGACCAGTATGTCGTTCAGACCTGCGGATAGGTTAGAAATCCTTATCCGCGTCTCCTCTGTGAACTGCCATCCCTCTCCGGCCCTTGTGCCACCACCCCAGGACCTCACCTTCACCATATACCCCGCTATGCCGGAACCCATGTCAAAGGCCGGATCCCAGGTGACAAAAACCTCTCCGTCATCGTCAAATGCCCCCTGGAGGTCTGTGAAGGAGTCGCTGTGTATTACAACGTTCCCGGGGGGAGATGGAGCGTCGGCATCCACCTGGAAGTAATAGTCCGGAATGATGCTTACGTCTTCGCCTCTCCCTATAATGTTCACGATGCTCACTCTGAAGCGAAGCTCACCGGATATGGGATACGATATGGCTTTTATGACAAAGGCCGTTCCGGAGGAGGTATAGTTAAAGAAGACCCTGTTCCAGTTGTCCACAATTCTCACGTCAAAGAAGCTGTCCGGGGGAGAGACATCAGTGTCTTGATATACGACCTTCAGTCCCGTGAAGTATATGTCCTGTGTTCCGCTTATGA
Source organism: Thermoplasmatales archaeon ex4484_36 (assembly GCA_002254765.1). Classification (GTDB taxonomy): domain Archaea; phylum Thermoplasmatota; class Penumbrarchaeia; order Penumbrarchaeales; family EX4484-36; genus EX4484-36. The sequence continues at coordinate 10,498 of NJDV01000010.1, forward strand.
AGTCACCTCTCATAAGATGCTCCCCGTTCTCATCGTAGGCCATCCACCTTCCCGAGAAGGTTAAGTCCATCTCCACGCGACAGTAATCCTCTAAAAGCACCTCATCCCTGCTTCTACCACCCTGGGCAACCACTCTCACGTCCATGAACTCATCCGTTAGGAAATTCATGGGGAACATTAACTTGAACTCCGTGACCATCCTGTTGTAGCCATAGGTAGTCACAGTGCTTCCATCAGAGAGTGTCATCAGATTCTCCGGGTTTTCAGTAATCCGGAAGGTCTGGTTGTAGGGTATCATGACCACAGAGTACCTGAAACCTCTATAGGCACCTTTGAGCTCGAAGGAGAGCGTCAGGGTGGCCACCCCTTTCCACGTCCAGGAGTTCGTGAGATCCACCTGGAAGGTGTAATATTTGAAGCCGGCGGTGAGGATGTTTCCACCGTCACCATCACCGTCCAAAAGCTGGACGGAGGTTATCTCTATTACAGGCTTTTTGAAGAGGACCATTACCACAGCGCCCCTGTAGTTTGATCTCCCCGGCTCCCCCACAAGAAGGTCCAATTTGCCGTCCATGTCGAAGTCGCCGAAGGCGAGGCAATCCCAGCCGTACACGTTTCCATAGTAATATTGGAAATAATCATAGCCCCCGAGATAAGCATTGCTCTGGGAACCAGTCATTATAAACGCTCCGGGATTTGTTCTCATGTCTATCTCGCTGGGCCAGCTTCCCCTGTCAGTGCCGTAGATAAGGTCCACCCTCCCTGCATAGTTATAAGTGGTCGTAGAATAACTGTCGCT
>NJDV01000011.1 GCA_002254765.1 Thermoplasmatales archaeon ex4484_36
ACCTTCTCCACCAGAGGTTCTACCATTCTGTCACCTTTTTCCGCCAGAGGCGGTTCTGCGTATTCCAATGCCATATATAACGATTGTGAGGCCCGCCGGGTGGGAACGGTTGTGTATGAGAGGGAAGGAATATAAATTTTGAGGTCTACCTCTCTCTGACCAACATATATTTTTATACAAAATGCTTCATACCTCAGAAGGCTATGACCCTGCCTCCGGAGCGTGCTTGAGATGAACCAGCAGGAAGATATGGACCCCAGAAGGCTTAAGAAGGCAGAGAAGCTCTACAAGAAATACTACCTCAAAAAGTATAAGAAGGGCAAGATCAGCAGAGAGGAGCTGAGGGCGGTCCTATCCCCGTATAGGGAGGAGCTTGCCTATCTAGGGCTCATAAAAGGTGAGAGGAAGGAGGAGAGAAAGCCCGCCGAAGCTCCGTCCGTCGCTCCCGGGGCAGGAGAAGCCGCCGCTGTGGAGGTCTCCTCAGGGGTGAAGGAAGCTATCATACTTTCAACTCCGGAGATGGGGCCAGAGGATGCCCTGCCCGTTGAAGAGATAGAGAAGAGGGTGGATGCCTTGGAGGAGGAGAGGCTCTCCCGCATAAGAGAGCTCTACCGCCAAAAGTACGGGGAGGAGCTTGAGCTCCCCGAGGAGATTGAGAGGAGAAAGAGGGAGCTGTGGGCTCTGAGGGAGGAAGTGGGGGAGGGGGAGAGAGCCCCTGCACCAGAGAGGGTGGAGGGGGGCCCGGAGGTGGCGGAGGTGAGAGAGAGGAAGAGCTTCTGGTCGCTCACCAACTTCACTCTGCTCTCTTCAGGAAAGAGTGGTGTGGTTAGGCTGGTTCTCCTTATAGTAGACATCTTCCTGTGGGTCCTTCTTATCATCCCAAGAATAATAATGTTCCCCGTGCTTTATATCCTGAGGAGGAGGAAGAGGTGATGTGGGGTGTTCTCAAAGGATGATTACGACATAACCCCCACGGTCTACTCTCCGGACGGGAGGATCTTTCAGGTGGAGTACGCTAGGGAGGCCATAAAGAGGGGAGCTCTTGGGATTGGCGTGAGGAGCCCGGAGTGGGTTGTTCTGGCCTCCTTAAGGCCGGAGGAGGGCAGGCTCATAGAAAAGGAGTATGTGAAGAAACAGTACTTCATAACCCGCCGCATTGTGGCCATAACCTCTGGACTCATAGCAGATGGAAGAATACTTGTTGACATACTGAGGGAGAGGGCGCAGGAGGAGTGGCTCACTTACGGGGAGGAGGCCACTATAAGCTCCCTGGTGAAGTGGCTATGCAGAATCTGTGAGTTGTATACCCGTTTTGAGGGCATAAGGCCCTTCGGGGCCGCCCTTCTTATAGGAGGCTTTGATGCCACGGGACCCCACCTCTACGACGTGGACCCCTCCGGTGTGGGTAGGGAGGTGAAGGCCTGGGCCATAGGACGGGGCTCGGAGGAGGTCCTTCCGGAGCTGGAAAAGATAGACATGCAGAAGCTTAAAGAAGACATAAGAAAGATCTTCAAGATGGTCTATGAAAAGGGTGTGGTTGATGTTATAGTACTGAGTAAGGAGGGGGTCATATCTCAAGAAGAGATAAGGTTCTCCGGAGGCAGGAAGGAGGGGTAGAGTTGAGGGGGTTCCAGAAAGAGGTGCACCAGTTCATCACCGAGACTGAGGAGGGGTACTGGAAGCCACTTGCCATGTTCGCTGCGCTTGTGGAGGAGGTGGGGGAGCTGGGCAGGTGTATCAATGCCGCTGAGGGGGTAAAGGGGCTAAAAGAGAGGAAGGAGAAGGATACCCGGGAGGAACTGAAGGAGGAGCTGGGAGACGTTCTCTTTGCCCTTGCCTGCATAGCGAACTACTACGGGGTTGATCTTGAGAGGGAGGTTTTAAGGAGCATTGATAAATACAGAGGCAGGACTTTCTAATTTTTATGTATATTATGACTTTTCTCCGTCAGAGACGCTGCCTGAGACGCACTCCATCTCAAAGGCACCCTGGCCAATGATAGGCGGGGGTGTGAGGCACACCGGGAGGAGCCCTCACGACACCTCCCACGTTGATGGCTCCCTCATTCGCCAGCCTACAAACATAAACGCCGCAGTTACACCAGCCATCATAGATGGGGATGGAACGGTTTACATCGGTGCGAACCAGTGGATCGTGGCCTTCACCCTGGATGGAAGGGAGAGGTGGCGCTATCCGGACATGTTTGACACCACCAATGGGCTGATTAGAACCGTTCCCGCTGTAAGCAGTGAGGGGTACATCTACTACGGTATGGACGTCTACAACACCACCACATGGGAGGACACCTATTACTTCTGCGCCGTGGACACCTCTGGAAACCCCAAGTGGAAGGTTGAGGTCCCCGGGACAGTGAGGTCCTCGCCTGCGGTGGGCGCTGATGGTACAGTCTACTTCGGCTGTGGGGGGGGTGGCGAACCGGGTGGCGGCGGCTTCTTCGCATTCACACCTCAAGGGGTTGAGAAGTGGAACATATCTGGGGTTGTGGTGGGATATTCCTCCCCGGCCATTGATGCGGGTGGAACGATATACTTCGGCGACTGGTCCGGTAAACTCTACGCGGTAAAGCCGGATGGAAGTGTGAGATGGAGCTATCAGGGCTCAGGTCCTGTTGGATCCCCCAGCATCGGGGATGATGGAACGATATACGTGGGGGTGGGGAGCAGCCTCTGTGCCTTCACCCCGGGGGGAGTGCTGAAGTGGTCCATTTCCACCTTTGAAGCCACTCTGGCACCGCCTGCAATAGGCTCTGACGGAACCATTTACGCTGAAACCTCCGGAATGGCTCTTATGGCGGTGAGCCCTGGGGGGAGTAAAAAATGGGAGATAGGTTTGAGCGAATGGGCCGGACACTGGTACTCCCCGGCAATAGGGCTTGATGGCACCATATACGTAGCCTCCGGTGACATGTTCCTGAGAGCCTACAATCCGGATGGTTCCCTCAAGTGGAGGACGCCCTACACGGGAAAATCTGTGAGCATAGGTCCTGATGGAAACCTATATCTCACCTCTGATTCCCTCGGCCTTTTAACAATTGGGGGGAGGTGGGGTCCTCAGGAGACAACGAAGACACCCTGGCCCCTTGGAAAGGGGAACCTGAACCGCACCAGTATGAGCGAGTACAGGACGGGGGGGATACTGAACGGCATCAAGTGGACACATCGCCTCTCAGGGAGCATCAAGGCCTCTCCAACCGTGGGGGAACTGGGGCAGCTCTACGTCGGAACGGAGGCGGGCACTCTTTACTGCTTAAGCCCCACGGGAGAGGAGATCTGGAACTACAGGACCGGCGGTGCAATCCACTCCTCCGCCCTTATGGGGAGGAGCGGGGCCGTATACGTAGGGTGCGATGACGGAAAGCTCTACGCCTTAAAGGACCTCGGGAGGAGTGTGAAACTCCTCTGGACCTACTCCACCGGTGGGGCCATCAAGACATCTCCGGCGCTGAGGAACGGGATAATATACTTCGGTTCAGACGATGGATACGTGTACGCCCTCCTTGAGAACGGAGATCTGCTCTGGAGGGTGAGAACAGGGGGGAGTGTCTCCTCCTCCCCGGCGTTCTTAGGCGATGTCCTCTACGTCGGTTCCTCTGACGGCAAACTCTACGCCGTTGAGAGCAGGTGCTACACCTATAGTTTGCTGTGGAGTTACGACGCCTCCTCTCCAATAACCACCGCCCCGGCCACCCATGGGGGCAGTATATACTTCACCACTCAGAGCGGGTACCTCTACGCTGTGAACGCAAGCGGAAGCCTCCTCTGGCGCAGATTCCTTACTCAGGCGCCGGTGACCTCCCCTGCGGTTGGACCGAAGGGGGACGTCTACGTCGGCTCAACAGACAGACACCTCTTCTCCGTGGCCAGCGATGGTGGGCTGAACTGGGACTACCGCGCCTCCACCCCAATCTACTCCTCCCCCACCGTCAGCGCCGACGGTGTCATATACTTCGGAGGCTACGACTGGCGCCTCTACTCCCTGAGTCCCAGGGGCTATTACAGGTGGAGGCTGACAACCTCCGGGTGGATCAAATCCTCGCCCATCATAGGTGATGGGAACACCATATACGTGGGGAACGACAGGGGGGACGTGGTTGCGGTGGGTGGGGGTGGATTCAGGATCAGCAGGCTGAACCCCTACACCTATCAGTTTGATGCAACATCTGTGCCGACGCTCCCGGGGGGAGCGGACAGAAAGGGGTGCACGTACACCTGGGACTTTGACTACTCCCCCACCAGGGGAGCCACGTGGGATGTGAGCGGGGAGTACTCAGTGGGGGCCAAGGTGTCGTGGGAGTACGATAGTGTGGGGGAGAAGGTGGTGATGCTTCAGGTCTCCTATGAGAGGACGCGGTGCATCTACATTCAGACGGTCTCGCCCACCGCCCCTCCCCACTACCTCTACGCCAGCTGGGACGGGTATTTCCTAAAGTACAGCAGCTCTGATACCGGTGTTAAGCCCCTAAGAAACACCTACGTTCTCAAGGCGAGGAAGGGCGATTTCAGCCAGGTCTCCTTTGAGTTCTCCGGCAGTACAGCCTATGACTACTATCCGGAGGATGTGGGGGGCGGCTGGGAGATATGGACCGCCTCCTTTGACGTTAACGAGGGCTCTGTAGGAGAGTCCGTCAGGGTTCTGGGTTATACCGCATCAAAGTTCGTTCTGGATGAGGGGATCAATGCGAAGATCGTCTACACGCCCCCCTGGTTCACCGCCCTTCTTAAGCACTCCACGGTCAGTGTGGACAACCTGGACGATCAGAGCGGGTGGAAGATGAGCATATCCGCCCCACCCATGGGGCTTGAAAACCGGTTGACCGCCTACATGACCTCATTCCAGAGATACTTCGGCGGAACGTACAGCTTTCAGAACCTTCACAGGCCCCTCACAGTGACCATAGAGGGGGAGTACATAGGAAGAGGGATCGCGATAAAACTTCTCAGCGCCAGCGGTGGGACGGAGGTGCATCTGGCAAAAAAGAACTCCTCAACCTTCCACGTGGGTGCCACCATAACAGCATACCTGAGGATAAGCCCCAAGGGGCTGAGCTTGGAGGGGCACCTGACGCTCACAGGGTATGCAGGGAAGAGCATGGACATACCCATATTCTTCAGCGGTGTGAAGGGCCTAGCGGAGGTGGGGCTGACCGGGGGAATCACCGGCGGCTTCCAGATCAGCTTCACCATAGGAAGGCTTCTCTGGTCCTCCCGGGGGACCTCCTTCACCCTTGCACCCCCGCAGAACATCAAGGTTGGAATGTGGATATACGCATTTCTGGCAGCCTACGGCAAGATCCTCTGGGGTTTTGTGAAGGCTGAGGCGGGGATAACACTCTCCGGGGGGATTAACATTGCAATCCCCTCCCTCAGCAAGGAGGGCTGGATCTCGGGAAGCTTCTACTACGAGCTCTCACTTCTCTGGGGCCTGTGGAAGATGAGGTCTGAGAAGCCCGTCTACTCCTACTACTGGTGGGGGCTCTCAACCGCTCTGGGTGATGCTATAACGGAGGAGGGGATCTACACTGACCTCCTCTGCCTCCAGGACTGGGAGCTCCCGGAGGGGATAAGGGGTTGGGGGGACCCCCTCCTGCTCTCCTACGGGGTTATGGAGAACTCAAACCCCAAGGTGCTCTATCTGAACAGCTCAACTGCACTTGCGGTCTGGGCCGACGCCTTCACCACCGCAGATGGATTTCAGACGGACCTCTGCTGGTCCATATACAGGAACGGAAGCTGGGGGGAGGTTGAGAGGAGGGCCACCAACTCATCGTGTGAATACAGCCCCACATTGAGGGTCCTTGATAGGGGGGGTAAAAGAGCGGTTGTGATGAACTACCTCTCCGTCTCCGCCGGGGTTGACCCCTCTGTGAACAGAAGTACGTTCTACAGCATGAACAGAGTTGGAGCGGCGATCTTTGACGGGAGTGGGTGGAACTGGACACCCTGGAGCTGGTCTCCAACCTCAGGGACAGTAAATACAATATCCACCTCCTCAACCCTGGATAAGCTCTACCTAACGTGCACCGTTGATTCAGACCCCGACCCACTTCAAGATGGGGCGGGAAGTGTCTTCCTCATTGTAGGTACCTGGAACGGTAGTGGGATTGTGTGGAGCGGAGCAAGGAGCGTGGTTTCTGCAGACAGCACCCTGGACCTCAATTCCACACCGACTTCGGCCTTCACCCCATCCGGGGCGGGCGGCGTTCTCATCTCAAGGCGCCTTCCAGGACCGCTGAACGAAACCTGCCTCTACGCAACCCAGAACGCCACCTCAGGGTCCTTCACCTCCTTAACCCTCCAGAGCAGCCCCCTGCGGCTGGACTTCCCCACAGTAATATGCGCCTCAGGGAACCTCATCTCCTCCTGGGTTGAGAACGGCACCGCCATCATGAACAGGATTGTCACCCCCTCCGGAACCCCACCCGCATCGTGGACCCTCTCAGGAACTGCACTAGTGCACGAGGACAGCGTCATATCATCCCTCCTCCCCCTGTTCAACTCAACCTCCTCCCTCTACCTCTATCAGGCGGGGGAGAACTCTCTGATCAAGGTGATAGAGAAATCCGGCGGTGTATGGGGGAGGGAGAGATCACTTTCGGATGAGGGGGTCTACTCCCCGGGGCAGCTGGCAGCGGACGGCGGGGAGGTGATCTTCGTTGAGAACACTCCCTTAAGTGAGTGGCAGGCGGTCCGATACTCCTTTGACGTTGTGGAGGGCGGCAGGGTGGTGGACATAAGCGGGGAGGGGAGGAACGGGGCGCTTGTAGGGAACGCTACCATATCCGAGCACAACGCGACGGAGTTCTCCCACCTTGGTGGTGAATATGGGAGGTACCTCCATCTGAACGGAAGCCAGTACGTTGTGGTTGGAGGCAACCTCACCCTTGACAACTTCACTGCCACCATCTGGCTCCGAGTGAACTCAACCAGCCAGAACTTCCCCGTGGTTGAGGGGAGGAACTCATTCGGTCTTCTGATTGAAGGAGGAAGGTTCAAGGTGTACCTTCAGAGGGAGAGCGGCAGGTTTGAGAGGTCCTTATGCACTGTAAGAGGAGGTATCTGGACGTTTGTAGCTCTGAGGGTCTCCCCATCACTCCTCAACGTGACCGTAAAGCCCCTTGACTCTCCCCCATCCTATTTCCAGTTCTCCCTCACCCCCTCCCCCCTTCAACCCACAACCTCACCCATAAGGATAGGCGGTTTCCCGGGGGACGTGGACGAGTTCAGGCTCTTCACCCACTACCTCCCCAAGGTCGTCCTGGACAGGATACTATTCTCACCATTCTCAATACTGGGGTACGTGAGGGGTATCTACGTTCAGAGGATCCCCGCCTACGCCGACTTCACTGTGAGCCCTGAGAGGGTGAGAACCTCCACAGAAGCTCTCTTAACTGCGGATGCAGGGGGGCTGCTCTGCAGCTGGGACTTCGGGGACGGCGAGACCGCCGAAGGGAGCACGGTGGCCCACACCTTTGTAAGGGCGGGTTATCTCACTGTGACTCTGACAGCAAGGGACCCCGCCTCAGGCACTCCCACACAGGTGAAGAAGATCATATACGTTGAGGACGACACACCCCCCATCTTCTCAGGTCTCAAGGAGGCCACCGCAGGAAGCAGGTGCGTCCACCTTTCCTGGGATAGGGCCTCTGATGCAACGGAGCCTGTTACCTACTGGGTGTTCATGAAGGAGGGGGGCAGATACCACTACACATCACCTGTTGTGGTGACGGAGGAGAACCGAACAGTCGTTGAAGCTCTTAAGCCGGGCCAGCAGTACACCTTCTTAGTCTGGGCGTACGACGTGAATGGAAGGAGCGATAGAAACTGGGTGGAGAGGAGCGCCACACCCTACGACGCTGACCCTCCTCAGTTCGCCGGGCTAAAACTCGCCGTGGCACCCTCAAACAGCCCGGGCAAGGCGGTCCTCCTCTGGGAGGAGGCGGTGGACGACAGCACCCCCATAACCTACCTTGTCTACACCTCCAGAAGTGAGAACGGATTTGATTTCGGCACCCCGCTTCTGATGACGGAGAACTGCACAGTGAACATAACGGGGCTATCCCCCGGGGTGCATTACTTCGTTGTTAGGGCCTCTGACTCCTCCGGATACACGGAGAACAACACCTGTGTGAGGAGCGTTGTCATCAGGGAGAGGGTCAGACCTGAGTCTGAGATAGTCTGGAGCGGGGGAAGAAGGTTCAATAGAACAGCTGTCTCCATCAACTACACCGCTTTGGACAACGCAGGCCTTCACCACCTCATACTCTTCTACAGCTTCAACTCCGCCCAGTTCGCCCCCGGTCCTGAGGTGCTGCTCAACGGAACTGCCGCATCCGGTGAGATACTGTTTGACATAAACGAGGACGGTGAAGGGGATGGAAACTACAGTTTTTACACACTGGCAGTGGACTCCTCCGGAAACGTTGAGGATACGCCGGAGAGGGCTGAGTTGACGCTCTCCTTTGACACAACCCCACCGGAGGTGGAGGCGTACGTGGAGGGTTCTGTGGAGTGCGGCGGGGTGGCCAGCATTGTGGTAAACGCATCGGACCCCTCGGGGGTTGACGCACTCTACGTCAACTACTGGTTTGACGGCGGCGAGGTGAGAAGAACAGAGGGTGGAGAGGTGGATGTGCAGGTTCCATACAACTCAACCGAATTGCACTTTTTCGCAGAGGCCGTGGACACCTTCGGAAACTGGAACAGAACTGCCCCCGAAAGCCTCACACTCCTGGATACCATCCCCCCTGTAATCAGAGATAGAACAGAGGGCGTTCCGACAACGGGGGATCCCTTCACCCTCAGGGTGGAGGTGGAGGACAACATAGGTGTTGAGGTGGTCAGGGCGTTTTACGATGTGGGCTCCGGGGAGGTGAACGTGACGGTGGAGGGCGGGGCGGTTCCCCTCACCCTTCCAGAGAACCTGAACGTTCTTTCCTACCGCTTTATCGCGCGGGACACCTCAGGGAACGTGAACTCAACTGAGTGGAGGGAGCTTGATGTCCTGGACAACGACCCCCCCACCTTTGAGGACCTCACCCCCTCCTCAGCCGGGACCGGAGACAACCTCACCTTAACCTTCACTGCCGCGGACAACGTAGGCGTCCTAAGCGGGTGGGTCGTCTACTGGTTCGGGAGGGGGGAGGAGGTCAACGCCACCCTCCTTGAGAGCACCCCGGGGAGATGGCAGCGTGAGATCTCCATTCCTGTGAACTCAACGGAGGCTCTCCACTACAGGGTTGCCTTCTCAGATGGGGTCGGCGTGGTCTGGGGTGGAAGAGAAGATGTGGAGGTCCTGGACACGATACCCCCCGTGGCGCGGGCCGGGGAGGACATGACCGTCGTTGTGGGGGAGAGGGTAACGTTCAACGCCAGCTCCTCTTCGGACAACATAGGGATCGTGGAATACTCGTGGAGCTGCAGCGAACTGCCCACCATGAACCTGAGCGGGCCTGCACCCTCCTACACCTTCACAGAAGCTGGGACCTACAACGTAACGCTCACTGTAAGGGATGCTGCTGGAGGCACCGCAAGCGACACCATAGAAGTGAAGGTTGTTGAGAGGGAGGGGGGTGGGGCAACCCCAGTTAAAGGGAAGAGAGGCTACCTCCTCCCGGCAGTGGTTGGGGTTTCACTTGCCCTTCTGCTTGTAGTCCTGCTGCTTGCGGTGAGGAAGAGGAGGGGGGTAATTGAGGAGTGAGTGAGCCTCACCTCCGCCGAGGTTATGGCTCTGACCGCCTCTGAAGTGTAGATTGAGGGAGGGGCTGGTGAGGTCCCCCTCCTCTCAGCGTCTATGTGCGCCCAGCCATTTCCCTTTATCGGCGTCCCCCTTGAGAAGGTCCTTGCACCGTTTGTTGAGCGGTAATACCAGTACCTACCAATCCTTACGGAGTACTGATAGACACCCTGGTTGGCCCAGACGTGTATGTGGTTGTCCGTCAGGTATGTGTCAACGAAGTATACGTAGTCCCTGCCGTCTATGGCTATGTCCCCCTCATCCCCCGCATAGGTCTTCCACTTCTCCCCCCGGGGGAATGGCTCAGAGGGGCTCTCCCAGCTCTTTCCTCCATCCTTGCTTATGAAGAACCAGGAGGCCAGGTAGTCCCAGGTGTTCTTCCTGTCAAGGTCCTTGTGTGCGGTCATGTAGAGGGTCCCCTTTGAGTCGCAGGCGATCCCCGGCTCGTATCCCCATTTGTCCAGCTCTACTACCTCATCCCAAGTCACGTTGAGAGGGGGTGGGGATGGGGTTGTGGGGGCG
>NJDV01000104.1 GCA_002254765.1 Thermoplasmatales archaeon ex4484_36
TAGGAGCTGACAAATGCTGCCGAAACCCTCTCCCCCGCAGAGACGCTCATATTGTTGATGCGGCAGGCCTTCAATGTAGAGGGGACAGCAGTGAAGTTCCCGGAAAAGGGTATTATTCCTATCCCCGAGCTAGGAGTTATGATGACTGGATCAGTGATGTAGTAGCCGGAGCCGGAGTAATTCACAGGGGCGTTGAAGTAGAACCTCAGTTCAAGGTTTTGAGTCGCATAGGCGGACATGTTGAGCTCTACTGCCCTCCACTCCGTTGTGGGGGTGATGTTGTAGAGCGTTACCCAGTTCAGAAGGTCCGAGCTGGCAATGAGCGCACCGCGGGCCCCGCCGGGCTCCGGGAAGATGTAGCTGAACCGTAGGGTCTCCCCTGTTCCAAAGGTGTTGACATAGGAGAGAGTTCTGTTCTCTCCGGAGGTGAAGCCGCTGTAGCGGAGGGTTGAGGATGCCCTCTCAACGCTCAGGTTCTTCATAATAAGACCATAGGGCGTAGAGCCAGAAAGAGTGGAGTTCCCGATGTAGAGTGGGGAGGAGAAGGTCCGGTGGTGACCTTCGTAATAGAGCCCCCTTTCGCCTTCCAAAACCTCAAAGTGTGAGGATTCCACCCTCACCTGCCCGCCATCCAGCATCACCTCACCTCTGAGATGCGCCTTTACATGAACCATATCTAGAGATGTGGCCACGTAGATAGCCCTCCCGCCCACGCCCGCATCTCTTATCTCGGTTGAGTTCATCCATCCCTTCGAACCAGCAAGGTAGGAGATGGTGAAGGAGGAGCCGGGGGAGGGGAGGAGCCTTGAGACGTCTCCCTCAGTGGAGGGGGAGCCGTCGTAGTCTGTTATGCCAAGGAAGCCTCCATCCAGCACCTCAAGACGTCTTTCCAGACCCACGAAAATGAGGTTGCAGTTCCTCAACCTCAATGAACCTAAGATCGTCAGGTTCCCTGCAAAGATAGTGGCGTTGGTGTAGGAGAGAGTCTCGTTTGATAGAATCACCCTGCCCGCTGTCCAGTTGATGGATGTCCAGGCGGTGTAGGTGAAGTTAGCCACGTTTGTGGCCTCATCCTCAACCGTGACCCGGAGAATGTGCCTCCCCGCTGCTGCGGGGGCCTTTATCCCTGTGGTCTCGTTGTATTCGCTGTAGCTCCCCCCGTCCCAGCTGTACATGGTGGTGTGTACCCCGGAGTCTGTGTCGCTTGGGGAGAGCCGTATCACATCGTCTTTCAGAAGGTAGATTCGGTCCTGGTCAACAAACCCCCACCCGTCAACATCAACGTCAAGCTGAGGGGGCTGATTGTCTATCTTTATTGTATAATAGATAACGCTCCGGTTGGTGTTATTCCTTAGATAGACGCTATCCCCGTGGGCCACTTCTATAGTGTAGTTCCCCGCAGTTGAGTTTGTTGTATTCCCCAGGGTAAGGTTGCAAGTGAAATAGTAATCGGACTGATAAGTGAGGTTCAGAGCAAAACCTGTGGCGTTGGATGTGGAATTGACATATAGGTAGAGGTAATCCCCTGCGGAGGGTGTCGATCCTGATGTGGAGTTCACCGCCCGGATGTGGAGGGTCTCGCCCGATCTAGCCCATTTGGCCTCCCTTGTGAAGGAGGCGTCGTGATATGCCTTCACCTCTTTGGGGGAGAACTCAACCCCTTCGGTGAGTAGGGAGGGCGTAAGAAAGCCCCCTGCAACAAGGGTGATAAGAACAGCTCCAGTCAGTATCCGTCTGGTCTTTGAGCCGGAAAACTTCGCTTCTCTCATATCCATCACTCCAAAGGCTTCAGTTAACTTGACTGTTGTCGTATTTCAAACTTTCTATTTTAAACTTTTCAGACAACTTAAATTCGCTGATACTTTCTTAATCTTTTTATTCCACCTCCCACTTTAGCCCTCCGGTGTCCACCAACCGCCCTCCCCCAGGGGAGGGAGGTGAGACCCTATAGCGGCCTTCATACACCGCCAGTCAAAAAGGAGGGTATAGGAAGACCCCTAAGGTTCAGCATCCCCCGGGAGAACAAAGTGGTGGAGGGAATAGAGGATGCCATCCACCGTATGGGCATCCGGGACATCAAAATCTTTCCCTCCGCACTCTTTCCGGTGCACGAACACCTCATCCCCTACATAGAGGACGGAACCATAAGTTGGATTGAAGGCAGTCTCAACGGCCCCCTGGGGAGGTTCGCCTCCGAAGGGGGGCTTCTCCCTCATCCCGTGGTCTTAAGAACCCACGGAGGAAGAACAAGGGCCATAGAGGCGGGGGACGTCGTAATAGATGTGGCCTTCCTCGCCGCTTCTGCTGCGGACCCTGCGGGGAACATGACGGGTGCTGTAGGCCCCTCCGCCTTCGGTGCGGCGGGATTCGCCTTTGCCGACGCTTGGTACGCCAGAAAGGTGGTGGTTGTCACCGATAATATTGTCCCCTATCCCTGCACCCCCATATCCATCCCCTCAACATGTGTTGATGTGGTTGCAAAAGTGGATAGGATCGGGGACCCCGAGGGGATAGGCTGGGGAACGACGCAGATAACCCGCGACCCCAGGATGCTCATGGTGGCTCGCAGAGTCATAAAGGTTCTAGAGGCCGCTGGATACCTAAAGAACGGTTTCTCCTTCCAAGCGGGTGCCGGCGGGACCTCATTGGCAGTGGTGAAGTTCCTGGGAGATTATTTCAAGGAGAGGGGGCTTGTTGCCTCCTTTGCCATGGGGGGCACAACAGGGTATGTGGTCAGGATGCTGGACGAGGGGACCCTCCAGGCGATCCTTGACGCCCAGGCCTTCGACCTGAAGGCCATTGAATCCCTCACCAAGAACCCTAATCACATGGAGGTCTCTCACCACCACTTCGGAAACCCCCACACCGGTGGGGCCATAACCCACCAGCAGACCGCCTGTTTCCTAGGTGCCACCGAAATAGACGTGGATTTCAACGTCAACGTGAACACCCACTCCGACGGCTACCTCCTGCACGGCACGGGAGGTCACACTGATGCAGCGGTGGGCTCAGAGGTCACAATCATAACCGCCCCTCTTATAAGGGGGAGGATTCCAGTAATCAGGGAGAGGGTGACCACCATTACAACACCCGGGGAGGCGGTAGACGTTGTTGTGACGGACCACGGGGTGGCAGTGAACCCGCGCAGGGAGGACCTCCTGAAGTCCCTGAAGAAAACGGACCTCCCAGTGGTGGACATTGAGGACCTAAAAAGGAAGGCCCTATCACTTGTGGGAAAGACCATAGAACCCAAATTAGGAGACGAGGTAATAGCTGTTGTGGAGTACAGAACCGGGGAGATACTGGACTCCGTTTTCAGGGTCCTTAAATGATCACTCCTCTGGGTGAGGAGGGTGTGGGGGCATTATAAGGAGATAGAGCAGAATCGCCGCGAGGACTGCTATAGGAGCCAGGAGAATTAGTGCTAGATCCCTCTCCTTCTCTTCCGCCTCTACCACCTCCACTAGGATGAGTCTGCTGTCGCTCTCCCCCAGGTCGTTTCTCACCTCAATAGTCACCCAGTGAAGGCCCTTCTGTTCTTTCGTCGGTGTGAATACTATAAGGCCGCTTTTTGGATCTATATCGAAGAGATCCGTGTCGTCGCTGAAGGTGAGGTTCGCCCTCCTAGCCCCGAACACCCTCACCTGATAGACCGTCCTCTTTCCCACCTCCGCTCTGAGCTTCACCAGCGAGGGGTCTATTCTCAGACGGGACTCCTCAGTGGATATTATAAAGGTGGTGTAGGCGGAGGAGCTCAGGCCCCCTCCGTCGGTGACCGTTATATTTACCCGGTATATGCCACTCATGTTCTCGTAGGGAACAAAGGAGATAAGGCCGCTCTCGGAATCAACAGGTATGAAAGAGGGGGATATGGAGAAGGTCAGCGGCGGCGGTCCATCATCCTCCACCTGAAGGGCCAGCGTGAACAGGCTTCCAACGGGAAGGAGGTAGGTCTCCTTCAGATTGAGAATTCTGGGCGGGTCATTTACTCTGGAGACTATCACTGAGAACTCCCCTGTAGTCTCCGCCAGGCCGTCGCTCACGGCGTAGCCCACCCGTATCTCTCCGGAGAAGTTCGTCTGCGGGGCCACCATCACCGTTCCGTTGTCGCTCAAGGGGCAGAAGATAGGGGGTGAGTCCTCCTCGGTGCGGAAGAGGACCCCGGGGAGGGCCACGGGGGGACTGTCCACATAAACCGAGACACTCAACGTATTGTCCTCGGTATTCCCCTCCTCCCCCAGCGACTCCACCTCAAATGTCAGATTGTGCCAGCCCCAGGCCAGAGAGAGGTTCATTCTGAGAGTGACTGTGCCGAACGGGGGTAGGGGCCCGTGGGAAGATTTGTGAAGTGTTACCCCCCTCTCGCTCACCTCCAGGGTGAACCCTGGGGCGGCGCTAGTGCCCGAGTTCCCCACGGCGACTTCCCACACACCCACCCTCCCCTCAACCAGGCCTTCTGGAGGGGTCACCCCGGCTATATAAAGATCCGCCGGAGGGGCCTTGAGGGTGATGTTGTCCCTCATGTAGGGCCTGTAGCTCTCGCGGGTCACTGTCAGGTAGACCACATCTGTGGTTAGGTTGAACTCCGTTGCGAGAGAGGCCACCCCCCCCTCCCCCGTGAGGGCCGTGAAGAACTCCCCGTCCACAGGATTATACAGGGTTACCCTGGCGCCCACCACCGGTGTGCCGTATACACCGTCCTTTACCTCCACCTCAACAGTGCTCTTTCCGCTGTACACGTAGGAGGGGCAGCTCACCTCAAGCTCCCTTATGTCACCCAGCCAGAGCCACATGGCGGGATCTCCCAGAAGGACGTAGGAGTAGAGGTTGGCTACCACCCCCTCGGGGAAGGGGCATGAAGGGTATATAGAGGCGAAGTAGTGCCTCTTCAGCTGCCATAGGGCCTCAGCAGGTCTGGGAGGGCCTTGAAATAGCCTCCTTACAAACTCCTTGAAGAGCCACCAGTTGCCGAAAGAGCCGTTGAGGGTCTCTCCTCTGTAGGAGACCCCAGTTGAGGCAACAATCCCTGAGAATCCCCCCTCGGCGGTAAGAAGCAGCCTCTCAAGGTTGGTGTCATCCTCCTCGGTGAATCTCCCGCTATCACAGGACGAAATATAGGCGAAGGGCCTTCTCACGCTGAATGTCAGGTTCTCTCCATCCAAGTAGGTGAGGAGGGGATAGAAGGAGTATCGAGAATACCCCAGCGGGTCGGAGTACTCCGCCAGGGAGTTATCGAGCGGAGGAGGGTTGTCTGCGTAGAAGGACTGGCCGGCGAAGAGAAAGAGGGCGGCGCCGGGTAAGAGAGAGGAGATGAGGTTAGTGTGGTTCAAGGTGTCCACAGAAGGTGTGTAGTTCCCCCCCTCCATATAAGGGTAGTCTGTAAGCTCCACTTTGTTCATATATGTGGGGATGAAGACCTCAGTCTCCTTAAGTGCCTTGAAGGCGTTGTCCTTATAAGCCTCGTAGAGGTTGGGGTTGTTGGGCGGGTCCATGAGGCTCCCCGCCATGACAACCCTTCTGCTCCAGTTGCCCTCCTGCGGCTCCGTCAGATACCTCAGCTCCTCCCTGACCATCCTGGAGAGCTCATCTGGACTGGAGGCAGGAAACCTCCCGACCATAACCGGAAGGGAGAAGTCCCACTCCCCCTCTTCACCATAAATACCGTCCCCGTCGGTATCCCAACTGCTCCCAGGGCTGCCGTAGTAGATATCGGAAGGATAAAACTCATCCAGGTCTTCTCCCACTTCCCCCACATAGAGCTCTCGGGTGGGTATGACTTCGGAGTCCCCGGCTAGGAGGAGATATCGCAGGGCCCCTCCGCCCCTCTCGTAGACCTCCGAAATAAGGGAATGAAGCTTCTCGGGAGGGTCCCTACCCTCCCCCTCCCCCACAGCGCTCTCATACTCCACCGCCACAGTTCTGATTCCGGCCCTGTTCCACCAAACTACAAGAGGCTGGAGGTTCTCAGCCCACCCCCGGGGATAGACCATGAGGTACTCCGTGTCCGGTGGGATCTCCTCAAGCAGGGTTCGGGTGGGAGAGCCTCTGGCAGGCGTATTATGGAGGGCGCTGAAGAGGAGTGGTGTGATCAGGAAGAGAATGAGCGTGCCCCGCCAGATAAGCCGTGACATTCTGTTCACCGCAAAATGTTATAAGTAACACCTACTTATTAATTATTGGCCCGTGATATCATGCCTTCTTTGGCCGTTGTGGGCGCCGGGGCCGTGGGCGGGACCCTGGCAGCATACCTCACTCTTTCGGGGGCAGATGTCACCCTAATCGCCCGAGGGGAGAGTTTCAGAAGAATAAGGGAAAGGGGGGCGGTGCTGAGGACACCCAGCGCAGAGATAAGCGTCAATGTGAGGTGCACAGAGGAAGTGGAGGAGAGGTACGATGTTGTAGTGTACGCTACGAAGTCCTATCAGCTCCCCTCCGCGGCCGAGATGGTCAGATCCACCCCCTCCCGGAGCTCACTCCACGTCTGCCTGCAGAACGGCCTGGGAAACGAAGAGGTGCTGAAGAAGTACTTCGGGGAGGAGAGGTGCTCCACGGGGGTCATCTACATCTCGAAGCTCCTCTGGAACGCCTCCTTCAACCCCGTGACCGCCCTCCTGGACCTCAGCATAGGGGAGGTGGTGAAGAACCCTCACGCTCTGGAGGTTGTAAGAAGTGCTGCGGAGGAGGTGCTCTCACTGGCTAGGGCAGAGGGAATTGAGATGAATGAGGACGTCGTGGACAAAACGATAGAGGCTACGGTGCGCATGGGAGGAGGGGCTA
>NJDV01000012.1 GCA_002254765.1 Thermoplasmatales archaeon ex4484_36
AAAGCTGAGGGGTATAGGGAGATGAGAGAGGTACCCCTCTCTGGGGTCGTGGGCTCGGGCTACTTCCAGGGGAGGGCAGACCTGGTGATGGTGGGGAATGAGGTCTATCTCTTCGACTACAAATACTCTAAAGGAGGTGATGATGAGAAGCTGCGGGAGATGTACTCTGAGCAGATGGAGAAGTACGCGGAGGTGCTTGAGAGGGCATATCCTTCCCTTGTGGTGCACCCCTTCATAGTGGTGATTCCCGGGGGAAGACTGCTCCCTGCGGCCCGAAAAGGGGGGAATTTAAAGAAAAATATATATAGGGATAATTTCAATTAGGGTTTGCAGGGATGGGAGCACTCAAAGGGAGTCGTGCCCCGGGTGAATGAACGTTAAAAAGCCTGATGGTTGATACCGAGGAGGGCCCCGTGTATCTGAAAAAAATCGTAATGGAGAATTTTAAATCCTTCCGGGGCAAGGTGGTGATACCCCTCCCTCAGGGGTTCACAGGTATCACCGGCCCCAACGGCTCTGGAAAGAGCAACATAGCGGATGCTATCCTCTTTATTGTAGGAAAGAGCTCCAAGGCCCTAAGAGCGCAGAGGCAGACTGACCTGATATACAACGGCGGTCCCCGGGGGAAGCCAGCTAGCCGCTGCAGCGTGGAACTGATCTTTGACAACACTGACAGAATGATCCCCTACGATGCCGACGAGGTCCGCTTCACGAAAATGGTCAAGAGGAAGGGGAAGGGGGAGGATGGTGAGGAGAGGTACTCCGCCTACTACTATCTCAACGGGAGGAGGGTGACTGCATCGGAGTTTGACACCCTCTTCACATCATCCCGCATATCCACCGATGCTTACAATATAATCCAGCAGGGGGATGTGAACCAGCTTGTGGTCATGGGGCCCACGGATAGGAGGAGGGTTCTTGAGGCCATATCCGGCATAGCGAAGTACGACGAGGAGATCAACAGGGCGATGAACCAGAAGGCCAAGGCGGAGGAGGGTATAGAGAAGCTGGAAGAGAAGAGGCGGGAGATAGAGAAGGAGGTTCGTTCTCTGAAGAAGTCCGTTGAGAGGGCCCTTAAGTACAAGGAGCTCAGAGAGAGGCTGAAGAGACTCAAAATGGAGACCCTTGTCAAGGAGCTATACCTCGCCCTCAAAGAGGTGGAGACACGTCGGGAGCAGCTCATAAAGAACAGCTCTGAGATCTCCGAGCTGAAGGGGAAGCTGCCCCGCCTGGAGAGCAAGATAAGGGAGGCCGCCGAGAAGGTTGAGAAGCTCGATGAGGAGATAGCTAGGATGGGAGGGGAGGAGGTGAGGAGGACCAAGGAGAAGCTGGACGAGGCCAGGCGGGAGTACTTCCAGATTAAGGCGGACATAGAGAGGGCAGGAGACGCCCTTGCGGCGGAGGAGAGGGAGCTTAAGGACATAAGGTCTAGAATAGGGGGCCTCAAGAAGTTCTTGAAGGAGAAGAGGGAGCTGGCGGAGAAGAGGTCAAAACTGGCTGCGGTGGAGGAGAGGCTCAGATCCACGGAGGGGATGCTTCAGGAGCTCAGGAGGGGTGTTGAGGACTTGGAGGAGAGGATCGAGACAGAGAGGTACGAATTGAGAGTGGCAAAGCAGAGCCTGAAGGAGACCCGCCGGAAAGTGGAGGAGGTCGAGAGGCTGGAGGAGCTTAAAAAGAAGCTCATTAGCCTCAAGGGCGAGGAAGGCAGGCTGAAGAAGGAGATCGAGAAGAGCACGGAGAGGATAAGGAAGCTCGATGCGCAGATAAGGGATAAGAGCGCAGAGGTGGGAGGTGGGAAGCTCACCGAGACCGCCAGGGCGGTCCTTGAGGTCCTGGCATACAGGGACCGGAGGGAGATCGACGGCATATACGGCACTGTGGGGGAACTCATGGAGGTCCCTGAGGAGTACTCCATAGCCATACAGGCTGCCGCAGGAGGCCTCATGCACGCTATCGTGGTGAAAGACGACGAGGTCATGGAGAGGTGTATAAGGAAACTCAAGGAGGGCAGGGTGGGAAGGGCGCACTTCATACCCCTCAACAAGGTGGTTCCGAGCAAGCCCCGGGCAAAGGCCCTGATGATAGAGGGCGAGCCCGACGTCATAGGCTTCGCCTTAAACCTGATCAAGTTCGACGAGAGGTACCGCCAGGCCTTAAGCTACGTCTTCAGGGACACCATCATTGTAAAGGACCTGAAGGCCCTCCGCAGGCATATGGGAGGAGTTAAGCTGGTGACCCCCGAGGGGGACATAGCGGACCCCGGGGGCGGGGTCTTCGGCGGATACACCCCCAAGAAAGCCACCCGAAAGTTTGACCTTCTGTCCGCCACACAGGAAATAAGGAAGCTCCAGGAGGAGATGGGACGAGTTACGGAGGAGAGGGACAGACTCCTCCAAGAGCACAGGGAGGTCAGCGGGGAGATTATAAGGATAGAGAAGGAGATAGAGCGGCTGCTTGCCACCAAGGAGGCCTTAGGGGACCACATCCAGAAGTATGAGGAGGATGTGAAAAAGCACCAGAAGTCCTTGCAGGAGCTTCAGGCACAGCGTAAGGAGGCCTTAGGGAGGATAGAGGGCCTAAACAAGGAGAGAGAGAAGCTCATTGGAGAGATGGAGGCCCTGCGGGGAGAGACCGAGAAGCTGACCGCCGAGAAGGAGGCCCTGGAGGAGAGGGTGCGAGAGCTTATGCCCCAGAAGCTGAAGGAGGAGCTCAAGGCTTTGAAGGGGAAGGAGGGCGAGCTTTCAGCCACTCTCTCAGAGCTTCAGAAGGAGCATGCGAGGGTGTCCACTCAGGTAGAGGGGGCCGGGAGGGAGCTTGACTCTCTTAAGAGGAGGGAGCCCGAGAAGATTAAGCACATAGAGGAGCTCCGAGAGCAAATAAGGGCCTCAGAGGGAGAGCTGGACAAGAAGGAGAGGGCAGTGAAGGCTCTGGAGGAGCTGATGGAGAGGATGAGTGAGAAGCAGAAGGACCTCTACGACGCAAAACACCAGTGGGAGATGAAGCAGAGCGAGCTGGAGGCGGAGAGGAGAGAGGTGAAGGACCGCATCTCAATACTTGAAAACTTCGTTCTGGACATAAGAAGGAACATCCGGGAGGCGGAGAAGAAGGCAGAGAGCCTGCGCGAGCAGCTGCTGAGTTACCCGGGGTGGGAGGAGGTCAGCGCCGAGGCCCTCCCGGCGCTGGAGGATCTGAATGCGGAGATCAGGGGGATCGAGAGGGAGATGGAGGGAATGGGGGACGTGAACATGGAGGCGGTCAGGGAGTATGAGATGAAGAGCGAGGCCCTCAAAAAGCTTAAAGAGCGCCTGGGCACCCTGAAGGAGGAGAGGAGGTGCCTTGAGAGACTGATAGAGGAGACGAGTAAGAAGAAGAAGGAGAGGTTCATGGAGACCTTCCAGAACGTAAACGAGAACTTCGGGGAGGTGTTCTCAAGGGTCACCGGAGGGGGCCAGGCGAAGCTTACCCTGGAGAACAGCGAAGACCCCTTCCAGGGGGGTCTTCACATATGGGCACAGCCCCCGGGGAAGAAGGTCCAGAGGATAGAAGCCCTCTCTGGAGGTGAGAAGGCACTGACCTCAATATGCTTCATAATGGCCATTCAGAGGTATGACCCCTCTCCCTTCTACTTCTTCGACGAGATAGACCAAAACCTAGATGCAGTGAACGCAGAACTTGTGGCGAAGATGATCAAGAAGAACTCCGAAAGGGCTCAGTTTATAGTTATATCTTTAAGGAAGGTCACCTTAAAGGAAGCTGATTACTTAATTGGTGTGCTTCCCCGGGAGAAGGGCACCTCTGACGTGATAGCTAGGTTCAACATAGAAGAGGTGAGACCAGAATGGGAGAGATCCGCCGAAGGGGCGGAGAAGGCATCCGAGGGAGGTGGTGAGAACGCCTGAGGAGACCGCCCCCTCTCAGAATGATGCCCTGAAGAGGGTCATGGACCACCTCCTCATAGAGAGGAGCCTTATAGACGACTCCACCGCTTCCCCGGAGAGGATAGACAGATATCTTCAGATCCTAGGTCAGGTGAGCGAGGGGTTTCACCTCCACCTTAAAGACCCCGTGGACAGGGCCATCTCCTGGGTGTTCGAGCTTGCACTCTCAGGTGAGATAGACCCCTGGAATGTTGATCTGGTGAGCTTCTCCATGATGTACGCCCGGAGGGTGCAGGAGGAGACCGGCATAGACCTTGTTGTTGCAGGGAAGATAATTGAACTTGCCTGGTCCATCCACAGGAGAAAGGCCGATGTAGCTTTCGAAGACCTTATGGAGAGTCTCATAGAACCTGAGGAGGAGCTCCCCGTGGGCGGATGGGACTGGATAGAGGATGACCTTGACCTTGTGATAACCCACGAAGTGGTATCCAGTGAGGAGAGCCCCCTGGACCTCATGGTGGTCCACAGCGGCAAGAGGCCTGTGACACTCCTTGAGCTACTTGACGCCCTCAAGGACGCCCAGGAGGAGGCGGAGAGGCTGAAAAAGGTAAGGGAGAAGAGGGAAAAGCTGAAGAAGCTTCAGATGGAGATGGGGAAGAAGAAGGTGGGGGAGAGGGTCTTTTCGGAGAACCTGGAGGAGGACTTAAAGAGGGTCATGAGCAGGATCAACCGCTACAACGGCAGGCCCATAGAGTTCAAGAAAATCTACGGCAGCGATGGAATAGACCTCATAACTGCCTTCGTGGCTATCCTCCACCTTGCTAAGAAGAGGAGCATTGACGTCTGGCAGAAGTCAAAGCCCCATGGGGAGATATATATTCTGAATCTGAAGCACAGGAGGGTGGGGGAGGGGGGCAAAAACACCTGAAGGTGGTTTGATTTGAGCGGAGCGGACAGAAGAGCGAAGCTTATTATTGAGGCGGCCCTCTTCGCCGCGGGGCGCCCCCTGACGGTGGAGGAGCTCCGAAGGATTACCGGTCTTAAGAAGAAGAGCGTGGAGGTTTTCGTTGAAGCACTTTCAAGGGAGTACAGCGCAAGAGAGACCTCCCTTGAGGTGGGAAGGTTCGGGGATAAGTGTTTCATGCGCCTCAAGCCGGAGTATGCCCAGGAGGTCTCTCAGCTGGCCCCCCGGGAGGTTCCCCCGGGGGCGCTGAAGACCCTCGCACTCATCGCCTACCATCAGCCAGTTCCCCAGAGCATGCTTGTGAAGCTCCTTGGGTGCAGGGTCTACGACCATGTGAAGCAGCTTAAGGAGATGGGCCTCATAAGCTGGGAGCCCTACGGCAACAGTAAGCTTCTGAAGACCACCGAGAGGTTCGCAGATTACTTCGGAATTGAGAGGGGGAACAAAGACGCCATAAGGGAGTACCTTATGAGAAAGCTCAAGATCAATAAGGAGGGGAGGGTGGAGACGGGCGGGGGCCCTGAGGATTCCTCCGGGGTGGAGGGGCAGTAGCCGGGGAGGAATGCGGTTAGTTTTATAGCGGATTGCCTCATTAGGGTAACCATGGACCTCTCCACAGTAGGCTTCAAGGACGTGCTCTTCCTTGTGGGAGCTCTTCTGGGCTTCGCCTCCGCCTTCCTTATACCGCCCAAGGGAAGGAGGGTTTTGATGGGCGGCAGAATGATCCTCTCGCTGGGACTCATAATAGTTCTTCTGGGTGCGGTCCTTCTTCTTCTCACGCTCATCTCCAAGAGCGACCTGCGCTGGTGGGTGAACTCCGCAGGGCTCCTTGCCCTGGGAGGAGTGGTCATCCTGGGATGGAGGAGGACACGGACCACTGCCCCCTCCCCGGTGGTTGCAAGGGCTATCCCCGGGGAGGGTTCTGAGGCAACCGTCCCACCCCCTGCCGGGACAGCGGGTGCACCTTCGCCGACTGTGACCTCCCCGGCCCAGCAGACCTCTGCATCCCCCAAGGGCTCAAATGAGGCTGTGAAGGTGGCTTGCCCCTCCTGCGGAGCAGTCATAACTGTGGAGGCCGGTTCTTCCTGGATAAAGTGCCCCAGATGTGGCCTTGAGGGCAGAATCGGCGGGTGAGGGCTCTTCTCAGAGGCACACCCGAGGACCTTAAGCGGGAACCAAACGTTCTGCGGTGTACCTCTTCAGACGGAAGAGGGTTTCGTTGCTTTTTTTCAACCGAAATACACATATAGAAGTACATTTTAAGTGAAAACTCGCCTGGAGCGTGAGAGATGTGACGCCCGAGGTGAAGAGGGTCAGGGGAGTTCTGAAGGAATACGATGGCACGGCCAGATTGACCTTCTCCCTCCCCGGGGCGAGAAGGGGCAGAACGAGGGTCTCCCTGGAGGGTCGAAGGGTCAGGGTGGAGGGGAAGGGAAAGGGTTTAGAATACTCCGGGGTTAGACTCCTTCCCCGCACCCCCCGGACAGTAGCCATCACTTTAAGGGACGGGGAGGTCAGCATCACCGCTTTCGATCAGGAGGTGACCTTAGAGGAGCTCCAGAGGGTGAGGGCGGAGAGGGATGAGCTGAAAAGGAGGCTCCAGGGCCTTCAGAGGGATGTGGAGATTCTCCGAAAGAGGTCTGAAGATGAGAGGGAGCGCCTCCTTAAGGAGAGGACCTCCCAGATGGCCCTTAAGGTGATCGAGGTCCTTGACAGTATCGAGAGGGCGCTTCTGAGCGCTGAGGAGGGGGCGGGCCTTCGGGAGGGTATTGAGATTCTGCGGAAGCAGGTGCAGAGGATACTTAAGAGCATGGGGGTTGAGGAGATAGAGGCTGAGGGACAAGTCCTTGATCCCCTCTACCACCACGCTGTGAAGACCGTGGTGGACCCCGGGAGGGAGGAGGACACTGTGGTTGAGGTGCTCCAGAAGGGCTACACATTAGACGGTGAGGTCATAAGGCCAGCCATGGTTGTGGTCTCGAAGAGAGAAGGAGGTGATGATTATGGGAAAGGTGCTGGGAATTGACCTGGGGACGACCAACTCCTGCATGGCGGTAGTGATCGGCGGAGAGCCCACAGTGATTCCCAACGCGGAGGGCGGCCGCACCACGCCCTCGGTGGTTGGTCTCAGCAAGAAGGGAGAGATGCTTGTGGGTGAACTGGCCAAGAGGCAGGCGGTGGCAAATCCGGAGAACACAGTGGCATCCATCAAAAGGAGAATGGGAGAGAGGATAAAGGTGAGGATGGGGGATAAAGAGTACACCCCTGAGGAGATCTCCGCTTTCATACTGAGGAAGCTCAAGCGGGATGCCGAGGCCTATCTGGGCGATGAGGTACGGGACGCGGTCATAACCGTCCCGGCATACTTCGAAGACGCCCAGAGACAGGCCACCAAGGATGCAGGAAGAATCGCCGGCCTCAACGTCTTGAGGATTATAAACGAGCCCACGGCGGCCTCTCTGGCTTACGGACTGGATAAGGAGGAGGACCAGACCATAATGGTGTACGACCTGGGGGGAGGCACTTTCGATGTCTCCATATTAGAGCTGGGCGGGGGGGTCTTTCAGGTGAAGGCCACTGCCGGCAACAACCACCTGGGCGGGGACGACTTTGACAGGAGGATCATGGACTGGGTTGTGAAGAGGTTCAGGGAGGAGACGGGGGTTGACCTGTCGGGGGACAAGCAGGCCATGCAGAGGATAAAGGACGCCGCCGAGAAAGCCAAAAAGGAGCTGTCTTCCCTGACTTCCACCTACATCTCCCTCCCCTTCATCGCCCAGGGCCCCTCCGGCCCCCTCAACATCGACTACGAGCTCACAAGGGCGGAGTTTGAGAATCTGATAAGGGACCTGGTGGAGAAGACGGTGGAGCCCATGAGGAGGGCTATGGAGGATGCGAAGCTCAAGCCGGAGGACATAGATAAGATCATCCTGGTGGGAGGCTCCACCCGGATACCTATGGTGCAGGAACTCATAAAGAGGGTGATGGGGAAGGAGCCCTTCAAGAACGTGAACCCCGATGAGTGCGTAGCCATAGGGGCCGCCATACAGGGTGCGGTCCTCTCCGGGGATGTGGGAAGGGACCTTGTGCTGGTGGACGTGACCCCCCTCTCATTAGGGGTTGAGACCCTAGGTGGCATCTTCACGCCAATTATCAAGAGGAACACGCCCATACCGACGAAGAAGTCGAAGATATTCACAACTACTGCCGACGGTCAGACGGAGGTTGAGGTCCACGTGCTTCAGGGGGAGAGGCCCATGGCGGCTGACAACCGCTCCTTGGGGAGGTTCATCCTCACCGGCATCCCCCCGGCACCCCGGGGTGTTCCGCAGATAGAGGTGACCTTTGAGATAGACGTGAACGGAATTGTACATGTTACGGCGAAGGACATGGCCACGGGCAAGGAGCAGTCCATTACAGTCTCCGGCAGAAGCAACCTGACGGAGGAGGAGATAGAGAGGATTATGAAGGAGGCTGAAGCCCACGCGGAGGAGGACCGCAGAAGGGCTGAGCTTGCGGAGACCAGGAACAGGGCATCCTCCCTCATATTCTCGGTGGAGCGCTCCATGAGGGACTTAGGGGAGAAGATGAAGGAGAATGAGAAGGAGGAGCTGAAGAGAGCGATTAAAGAGCTTGAGAAGCTCACGAAGGGGGAGAACACCGAGGAGATAAAGAAGGGCATAGAGCGGCTTGCTGAGGTCTCCCAGAGGATTTTCGCCGACGTCTACAAGAGGGCCGCCGCAGAGAGAGCTACGGAGGAGGGCACAAAACCTACATCCCCCCGGGAGGGGGGAGGTGTGGGGGAGGGAGAGGGTAGCGGAGCGGTGGATGTGGACTTCAAGGAGAAGAAGTGATGGAGTTGAGGGTCAGTGAGGGAAAAGAAGGACTACTACGAGATTCTGGGTGTCTCCAGGGACGCCACACAGGAGGAGATCAAGAAGGCCTATAAGAAGCTGGCCCTCAAATATCACCCCGATAGAAACCCCGGGAACAAGGAGGCTGAGGAGCGCTTCAAGGAGATCAACGAGGCCTATGAGGTCCTCTCCGATCCCCAGAAAAGGGCCCAGTACGACAGCTACGGCTTCGTGGGCGAGGGCGGGGAGGGCTTTGGAGGTTTCACATTTGACCTCTCCGACGCCCTCAGGACCTTCATGAGGGCCTTTGGCTTCGACTTTTCCCCTATCTGGGGCTCTCCAACCTTCGGAGAGACCGCCCGGGAGCCCAAAGGAGAGCGGGGGGAGGACCTGCACATATCCATTGAACTCTCCTTGGAGGAGGCCTTCCGCGGAGGGGAGAGGGAGGTTGAGATCGAGAGGTTTGGTCCATGCCCTAGCTGCTCCGGGAGAGGGTCCAAGGAGGGTGGGTGGCGCACATGCAAGGCCTGCGGGGGCACAGGACAGAGGCGGGAAGAGCGTGTGATGGGCTTCACCCACTTCGTTTCCGTCACCCCCTGCCCCACCTGTGGGGGGAGGGGGAGGGTCCTTGAGAAGCCCTGCCCTGAGTGTTCGGGAACAGGAAGGGTTGTTGAGAGGAAGACAATAGAGATAACGGTTCCCCCCGGGGTCCGGGGTGGAGAGGTGCTCAGGGTGAGGGGAATGGGGAACGCCGGGCGCCGGGGTGGTCCCCCCGGGGACCTCTACATCACGGTTGAGGTAAAGGAG
>NJDV01000013.1 GCA_002254765.1 Thermoplasmatales archaeon ex4484_36
ACCTCGGTGTAGGAGGCGAACTCCTCCCCGCCGAAGTAGTCGAAGTCCATTTGTGCGTCGGAGGGGTCGGCGGGGTCCATTTCGTGTTCCACTTCCCATCCGTCTGGGAGGCCATCGGAGTCTGAGTCAGCGTTATTGGGGTCAGTTCCTGCTGAGAACTCCTCCACGTTGGTGAGGCCGTCGCCGTCCATGTCGGCGTTGGCATCGGATGAGTCGAATCGGATGAGTCGAAGGGGTTGAGGGCGTACACCATAGTGGTGATGCCCAGGGTAAACATGATGGCTCCTATTACCAAGCCAAGAAACAGCTTTCTGCTCTCCATATCATCACCTTCTATGACTTTTAGCAACCTTGACTGTGTCTTACTTATGCTCCAGGCAGTATATTAACGTTTTTGTCACATGTGGCGTGGTTTTATCCTTTGCCTGGGCTTTCCCCCCATTCCATCTGGCGTATAAAAATATTTTGGAGTGGCTACACCCTGAACATATAGTCCCGCATGCGGGCCATTACCTCCCCCAGCGACACCCTTCCGCTACCGAGAACTTTCACGTCGGTTATCTCGCTCCCCTTCTTCTTCATTTTAACCGCAGCTACAAGCTCCTCGTCCCGGAATACAGGGTAGAGGTAATCATCCCCGAAAAGCGCCTTCACATCAGAGCGGAAGTAGCCGAACAGCCTATCCCGGGGGGAGATTATGACTATCTGTCCGTTAGACGGAGGTGTTTCATCGTTCTCTCCCACCCATAAAATTCCCCTCTCACCTACATAGGGCCTGAGGACTCCCAGTTGGGAATAGAGCTTCAAGGAATCCCTTATAGCATAACTGTTCACTGAAGGCCCTAGATATCCCTTCAACCTCTCCATTCTGAAGGGGGTGATGTGAAGCAATTCGTTCAGCAGGAGAGCACGTATGGCTCCTTCCCGGGGAATGCTCTCCTCCGGCAGTCTCAGAAAGTGCCCGTAGGAGTCCCTGTAGAGGAGTCCCTCTCTCATTAGCTCTTCCAAGACGTCTTTAACTCTCTGGGAGGGAAGAGTGCTTCTGGCCTTCACCTCCTGCAGGGAGAGGGTCTTACCCTTTCTGAAGAGGCCCAATATGGCGAGCCCTTCCTCATCTGGTTCTTCACCGAAAACACTTCTGTAGAGGAGGGCGTGATGGATGGTCCCCCAAGCCTGATAACCAGGGAAGAAATATCCTTTGAGAAGTCCGTGTTCTCTGGCGAGCTCCTTCAATGTGTAAAAGATCCTTGGGCGGCCGGTGTACTTGACCTTGGGAGGGGGGGAGGTGATAATAGAGAGAGCCTCTTGGGGCTTATCGACCATAAGTCTCGCTGCCTGAATGAGCCTATTTCCGGCTGTCTCAAGGGCTGCAATAGCCGATGGTGGATGAGCAGCCTCGAAATAGACGCTCCCCAGCCTTGAGAGAACCTCCCAATCGTCCCGTATGTTCCCCCAGATGAGAAGAAGCTCTAAAGGAGACCTCACATGATATGGTTTGAGAAGCCTCTGTCGCCTCAGAATAGAGGGGACCTCAAGCCGGAGGAGCTCTTCCGAAATCTCACCTGCTACAGGGCCCCGGGCCCAGGTCTTTCCGTATAGCTTAAAGCCTATACTCTTAAGGTACCGCTTCAGGGGCGGATAGATTTCATCCCCCTCAAGTCCAAGTGCCTTCTGAAGCGTTACTATGAAGTGAAAATTCATCTCTAGATATCTAAGCGGAGTTTGAAGAGCCTCCATAACCTCTTCTGTCAGGCTGAGGTCGTAGATGTCTAGAGATTTAATATGAATCCCGTCCGCCATGACATCCACGTTGAGGTGTCCTACCACCTCCCCCCCCTTCACAACACTTATAGAGAACTCACCGTAGCCCCGGGGGTGGGATGTGTGATACGTCCTGAGAAGGGGATCTGTTCCCACGTAAGCTCTACACTCCTGCCGGGGCTTGAACCTTTCAAATTCCTCCCTCCAGCCTGGTGGGCCGTATACAGGGAACACCCCACCCCCCTCTACCATAGCTACCTCCACCTTGTTCTCTCTGATGAGGGAGTGAAGAAGAACCCTCACCCTTCCTGAGTCCATACCCAGCAGGCTTGAGATCTCCTTCTCCCCAAGGGGCCCCAGATTCCCTAGGATTTCAAGGAGCGCCTCCCGTGCCACATCCTCCTGATCATCCTCCTCAAGAACGCGGCCCCCGGTGTTTGTGAAAAGAAGCGTGGGCTTGAGTTGCCCCCTTTTGGCCGTGAGCTCCCGGTAGAAGGCGTCCGGTCTGGTGACAAGTCCCGCCTCCTGCAGGAACATTAGGATGTCCTCCGCCCTCTTTGAGAGTAACTTAAGGTGTCTTCCCAGTTCCCAGTGGTTTGAAATGCGTCTCATCTGGAGGATCCTAAGTGCCCTCCTGTGAAGGGGGCCAAGGGAGGGGGGACCCCTCAGGGCGATCACCTTTCCCAGCTTGCCCCTATGGGTGTATACCGTGAGGCTTCCCCAGACAATGGGTAGGAACTCCTCCGCCTTAAGAAGCTCAACGAGTCTGGGGGGGGTCATCCCGGGGAGGCGGCAGAAAACCTCATAAGGGCTGTGGAAGCCCCAGAACCTCTCCACGTAATCGTTTAAGGTTTCGATACCCCTGTCGGCCCTGCAGAACCTGTACCTGTTGAGCTCCTTGAGGGATATGGCCCCCCTGAAGGCCCTCCCTCGCTCTGGGGGGAGGACATACGCCCTCTCCCCCCCTGGAAGCTCCATAATGTATAACTCTCCGCTCTCCTCAAGCTCTGAGACGGCATCAGAGAGCTCTTTGATATCTATGGGCAGGAGTGTTCCCAAGACGCTATCTTTGAGCAGTGAGAGTCTGCTAGAGTACCAGAGGATCGCCCTCCGCAGGGCTTCTCGCACCTCTGTGATCTCAACCCTTCCTCTCTTCCCGGGGGTCGCTAGCACAAATCCCATCTCCTTAGCCATATCGGGTTTTACCTCTGCGCCCCGAAATGCCTGCATCCAGATATCCTCAAGCCCCGGGGGAAGTATGAGGAGAGAGTCTTCAAGAGGAAGGGCCTGCGGCATCTTGCCAGCATATTTCAACTCCCTTACCAGCATTTCAACATCCCTTTGAAGGCCTGCGCTGCCCTTCAGCAGGCTGAGGGGTAGGTTAATTGGGGCAGGGGGATCTCCACTCTTTACGGATTTTAAGAAGCTCTCGAGGAGCCCCTTCACGATGTCAGCATCCACCCCTCCCTCCGCCGTATCTGGCCCCCTCCTTTTCACCCTAGGGGTGATCTCCTCAACTGCCGTCTCCTCCGTGACAAAGGAGAAGACCTCCTTAAGAAGGGGTGAGGGTGGGACGGCTTCCGCGATTTCTAGCAGTTCCTCTCTCACCCCCTCTATAAAGGAACGGGCACTCTGAAGGTCGTAGGTCCTGCTTAGGACCTCCTTCTCCGCCTCTTCTTTGAGGGCCCTCCCCACCTCCTTGAGGGCCCCGCTGTCAATCAGTGCCTTCAGGTTCTGGAAGTCCCTCATTATCTTTCTGGGTCCAACGCTGCGTCCCCGATAGGATTTCAGGAGAAACTGGGAGCGGAACAGCACATCCCGGAGCCGTATGGAGTAGGCCTCCTCCTCGCGGAGCCCTTCCTTGAGGACTTCCACAACATACTCCTCTTTAGCCATGATTTCTAGGGGGGAGGGGAGGCCCCCGGGGAGTGTAAGGAGTACCCCGTCGTCGGAGGCAGATGTTCGGGCGAGATAGCCGAAATTCCTGCGGTAGACGAACCGAAGGATATGGGAAAGTGCCCTCATAGCAGGTAGGGTGGATGGGTGATAGATAGCAAAAGAGCCCCTGTGAGGGCCGCCAACCCTCTCGTAGATCACTCTCCCCGCAGTGGGTATGGCGTTGTGGTTGTATAGTGATAATATGTAGTGAAACATCTGCTGGGCGGCCTCCTCCGTGAGGTAGAACCTCCTGCGAATCTTCTCTAATAGGGGCTGCCACCTTTCCCCCCCCTCCCCTCCTTTTGCTAGGACCTCCTCAATGGACTTCTTCAGCCATATAAGAACCTCGGAGAGGGTCTCCGCCACATCCTTCGGCCTTGAGGGGACTTCACCTGTCCATCTTGGGGCGAGGGCAAGCAGTCCCTCCACCTCCCTTACGATAACCCTCCTTCCTCTTGTCTCAAGGAGCTGATATGTTTTTCCACCCAGCATGAAGACGTCATAGCGGCTTAGCCTCTCGACGAATTCCCCTGAAAGCTCACCCACCTTCCTTGAAGGGGAGGATGTATAGACGGAGTATTTTATGTCAGGAACTATTGTCCCCACGTTGGTGTAGAAGATGTGGTGAAATCCCCTCTTCACGGTCACCCTCCTCCCATCTGTAAGCTCAAAACGGTTTATTAGGGAGGGGGAGAGGGTAGAGAGGGAGGCCAGATCCTCCACAATGGCCTTCAGACGGGAGAACTTGACCCGTCGAAAAGGATAGGCACTCCTCAGAACGTTGTAGATATCCTTCAGCTCGCTGATACCCCCTATTGCCATACCTGTAACCATCTGGATTGCCACATCCCAAGGCTCTTCAGGGATTGAAAAGTCCTCTATCTCTCCCCTGCTAGCCATCTCCACTATTGCCGATATTTCAAGGAGTTCATGGGGGGTGCGAGCCATTATAATTCCTTTGCTTACCCCCCCCAGGCGGTGGCCTGCCCTCCCTACTCTCTGAAGAAGAGTGGAGGGCGCCACAGGGGAGGAGACCTGGACAACAACATCCACCTCTCCAATGTCAATCCCCAGCTCAAGGGAGGTAGAGGTGACTACTGCCTTCAGCTCACCCCTTTTGAGGAGGGTTTCCACCTCCTCCCTAACCTCTCTGGATAGGCTTCCGTGATGAGGGTAAAGGTCGGTGAACCCCATCCCTTTGAGGTAGTAAGATATCTCTTCCGCCTCCCTGCGGGCCCCCGTGAATATAATGGTCACCTTGTGGCTGTTGATGACATCCCCGATCTCTCGCAGCAAGTCGTTCCAGGAGGGGGTGTAGCGTACCTCAAAAGAGTACTGCTTCTCGATCCCCCCTTCTATAATCTCCCCGAACTTCCATCTGCTTCCGCTGTAGCCCAGCAGGAAGCGTAAGGCCATGCGGGGGCGGGAGATGGTGGCTGAGAGTCCTATCCGGAGGGGTCTTTCCTCAGCAATCCTTTCAAGCCACTCTAATGTAACGGAGAGCATGGTGCCTCTTTTGTTTGGCATCAGGCTGTGTAGCTCATCAACGATTACGTACTTCACTCCCTTCAGGTATTCTCTGTGGGAGGAGGAGAGCATGAGAACAAGGCTCTCAGGGGTTGTTATGAGTATGTGTGGGGGCCGGCGGAGGTGCCTCTGTCTCTCGCTCAAGAGGGTGTCTCCGGTCCTTATAGAGACCCTTATCTCCTGAAGCTCGGTCCCCTCCTCCTCAGCGTATCTGTAAACGCTCTGCAGTGGCTCGGTGAGGTTCTTCCTTATGTCGTTTCCAAGGGCTTTTAGAGGAGAGACGTACACACAGTAAGTCTTCGGCTGAAGTTTTCCTTCTCTAGCCTCCTTGATAAGTCGGTCCAGCACAGTCATGAAGGCGGTGAACGTTTTCCCACTTCCTGTGGGGGAGACCACAAGAACGTCCCGCCCCTTCTCTAGTGCTTGAAAGGCCTTCCTCTGGCTTTCGGTGGGGCTGGGGAAGTGCTCCCTGAAGTACCTCGCCAGGAGCGGATCCAGCCTGTTCCAGAAGTCTCCCTCCAGGTTCCCCTCCACGGCACTCCTTTTCATCATCTATCAACCTCTTTTTCTATCTACACGTTTCCAGTGTCCAAAATTAGGAATAAATCTGAGTAAAGGAAATAAATTTTGTGGTAAGTTGTCACGACAATTGGTGCGCACAAATACTTTTAATAAACGGGGCAGGATACAGTGAATGAAGGTGAGAACTT
Source organism: Thermoplasmatales archaeon ex4484_36 (assembly GCA_002254765.1). Lineage (GTDB taxonomy): Archaea > Thermoplasmatota > Penumbrarchaeia > Penumbrarchaeales > EX4484-36 > EX4484-36. Next base: position 5,937 of record NJDV01000013.1, read on the forward strand.
GGCAGCAAGGTACACCTTGTGCCCTAAGTGTTCATATCCCATCCCTGAAGGAGCATCTCACTGCCCCCACTGCGGCACTCCAGTTAGAGCACCTGAACCTCCAACAAATCCTTTCCCCCCACCACGCCGCTTAAGACCCCGTGAGCCCTTGGTGAAAAGAGTTTACAAGGCGGTATTTGAAAGGTACAGGGGGGTGGTGGTTTCAGCCCTTCTTGGGATTCTTCTTCTCATAAACATCATAACACTGGCCCTAGCCGTGCCATACGTGAAGGAGGAGGGCTCCGGAGGAAAGTTTGTGGAAAGCATCGCTACCTTGGAGGTCCCCGGGAACCCCCTGGAAGACACCTTTAATGTCTCATATGAGGTCTGGCCGGGTGAGAGGGTACCATCTTCTGGGATGACACTTCTCAACATAACCTTAAACACCAGCAGTTTTATCCTACCCCCTACTGTTAGATTGACTACTGTTGAGGGAGGGGTGGCAGGTGAGGCCCGTCTCTTCGTGGAAAGGGCAGCTAGGGGGATTCTCCTCCACGCGCTCTTCTATCCACTACCCTCTGCTGGCTATTATACTATAACGGTGGAGGGTCTTGGGGGGGCGGAGGTGAACGTCGGTGAGGTCCTCATAGAAGGGGATGGAATCACAGAGAGACTCATAAACGACCCTTTTTATCCTATTGGGAAGGGTATCGAGACGAACCTCCCCGAGGGCTTCGTTCTTTATCTCAACGGGACCCCCACCCTCCCATCGGAGCTGAACGGGCTTCTGAGCGGAGACTGGCAGACCCTCACAGTGAAACAAGGAGGCTGGGAGGTGCCTTTCCTGCTTAAGGGCTTCACTCCCATTAGAAGCGAGGATTTGGAGGTTAAAGGCAGATGCCAGGTGAAGGACACGTTCTCAAGAATCAACTACACCGGAGCGTTCTTTCCAGGCCAGGTGGTAGAGGTCTTCTCCCAGATTGAAGGTGGGATGGCGGAGCTCCCCTCTTTAGAGGTGAGCGGCCTTGGAGAGAAGAGGGCTGGTTTTGATGGAGAGGCCATCAGGCTCTACTTCTCCCTTCCCTATAACAGGGAAAGTGTGAGTCTCTACTTGAGATATGGGGAGAGGAGGGACCACATCAAGGACTTGAAACTTAACAGCAGCCTCGCCCCCCTCTTTATATTTGAGGAGAGCCCCTTCAACGGCTCGGAGGTGCTGAAGATCAGGATACTCCGCTACACCCTCTTCACCGACGAAGCGGTTATTGTTGATGGGATGAACTATACCCTGCCGTCCCCCGGGGAGAACAAGAGTCTGATGAGCGGGGGGAGGAGGGTTGTGATTGAGAGGGGGCTGGAGGGAGAGGTGTATGTAACAGCTATCGGAAACGGCACCCTCAGGATAGGTTTCAGAGTGGAATATAAACCGTCAATCACCTTTTTCATTCTCTTTCCCATCCCCCCTTTTATTCTGGGATTGGCTTCAGCCACTGGGCATGGGTTCTTTCTCTATTTCTACTTCCTTGTGGTTGTGATTCTGGGCAGTGCTGCCCTTCTTGGCTATCAGACAGCAAGGGAGTGGAAGGAGGGGAGAAAGCCCCCCCACCTTTGGAAAGCAGGCAGAGTGTCGCTGGCATTTCTAGCATCTCTTTTCTTCAGCCTCTCCGTGGCGAGCCTTATGAGGTTTCTACAGACCCCCGTGACGGTCCCTGAGAGCTTCTCCTACCTACCGGAATGGCTCCTTCTTGTAGAGCTTGCCTCGGCATCAGTGTACGAGGAGCTTGTCTCAAGACTCATTCTGATCGGGGTGCCCATGTTCTTCATTGCACTTGTTAAGAATAAGAGGGGCCTTCTGAAATACCTCTTAGGGGGATACGATGAGTGGAATAGCTCAACAATCTTCTTCATTCTTCTCTCATCGGTGACCTTTGGAATGGCCCATAGTAGCGGCTGGGGAAGTTGGAAAGTAATACCAACCTTCTTAGGGGGTCTGCTCTTCGGCTACGTCTTCGTGAAGGTGGGTCTGCACGGGGCCATACTCATGCATTTCGCAACAGACTACCTCACTGCCTTCACCTACCTCCCCGGCGGAGACCTC
>NJDV01000014.1 GCA_002254765.1 Thermoplasmatales archaeon ex4484_36
ATCCCAAGGGCAATAGCAATCCCCTCAGAGCCTATGGCAGCTAGATCGTTCACGGTCCCTGCAACAGAGAGTCTTCCTATATCCCCCCCGGGGAAGATATAGGGTGTGACTGTATGCCCATCTATGGTGAGGGCCCATTGACCGATAACTGCTGAGTCATCCAGTTCCTTGAGCCCTATGTCGGCTATACCCTTTCTGGAGAAGTTCACTGTGAGCTTCTTCAGCAGATCCTGCATGGCCCTTCCCCCCGCCCCCATCATCATGTTGACTTTTTCATTTTCCCTGTCCATGGAGCGGGGTAAAACCACTCTGAATAAAATACTATCCCCTTAATCTCTGGCATTGGTATGTGAGGAGGCCACACCAAAAAGGTTAAAGTGCTGTGTTGCTAAACAGTAATGAAAAAAGCCCCGGTGGTATTCACATGACACCAAAATCCCTCTGCACTCTTGTCGCAGTTTTGATCTCTCTTCTCCCATTCCCCTATCTGTATACTTTGAATGAAAGTGTCGGTCAGGGGTCCTTTGAGGAGACCTCCTATGAGGTGAATAGCTTGGTCGAGTGGAGTCTCACCTCCCCCTCCAACACCACTGAACTCTTCAGAGTATGAAGGTCACATATTCCAGGTGTGGCGGGACTCAACGGGTAGAAGTGTATACCTCAGATACTCTGTCGATAACGGCAGCACCTTCTCCAGCCCAATTCTTGTAGCTAGCTCTTCAACAGATTATCTCGCGTTCCCGGGGGTTCTTGTGGAAGAGGGAAGGATACATGTCTTCTATAGGTCATATTACGGGAGAAAATATTATGAAAAGTGGGTAAACATAACGGACACCGTGAACATCACCCGAGCAACACCGCTTCAGGTGAACGTCTATTATTCCAATGACTACCCTTACGTATATTATGATGTAACCAGTGATAGGCAAGATATTTCCAATGGGGTGTTTCAGACGGATATGTTCATACTTTCACCCTGAGAAATTATGGGACAACTACGGTTTATTCCAGAACGGCCATATCGGCTACAAGAAACTTCCGCCAACTCTCAATTGTCAGCGATGGAGGATACAATATATACCTTACTGCATCTTTGAGCTCCCAGGACGACATATATTTCACCAAGAGTACAAACCTCGGAGGTAGTTGGGGACCAGCTCAGGTGATTGTGGCCAACAGGGGCTCTCCTTCACAGGGTTATATTGCTTATGATCAAAGCATTGGAAGAGATTCTGAGGGAAGACTCGTAGTGGTTTATGAGCACAGTTCATCGAACATATATATGGTTTACTCTACTGACAACGGAAACAGCTGGACCCCGGAATACAAGCAGGTAAAGGTCGTATCCGGATCTGCCTTCGATCCATGCATAGCCACCTGCGGATACGTGATAGATTATCTCACAGGAAGCAATCCCTATTCGCTAAAACAGGTTTCAATATTCGTCCCCGCCGTGGAAGGCACTTTCAACACCACAGCTAGAGTCTCTCTCCCCCTACTTCGTTACGACGCTATATTTGTGAATGCCTCCTATCACGGAGAGGGAGAGGTTCTGTTAAGGGTGTTTAATGGAGAGGACAATGGGCTTCTTATGAACTGGACAACCATTAACTTCTCAGCCTCCGGATGGGCTGGAGGACTTCATTATACGGCAATTATCTCCTTATCTGGCATGAGTTGGGCTGAAAGGACCCCACCGATGAAAGTCTATTTTGAGTTCAAAATCAAATGCCCGATCTGGGAAAAGAGACCTTTCATCCGATGGGTGGCACTTAATTTCACAGCTGCATATCCTTACTGGGACAATTTCACAGACCTCACCGGGATTTCCTACTATGAAGAGATGGACTACAGCGACGGAAGATTCAAGCTGAAGATTGGTGCGCTGTTTGCGAAGATAGAGACGGAAATTATACAGATAGAGGATAGATATCCAGATTACTTAATGCTCAACGTGAGAAATTTAAGCAGCTCAAATTACTTGAAAGTTGAGGTAAGGGATGGGATTCATCCATACCCTCCGATCCCGGGATTTTCAAGGTCTGAATGTAATATTTTGACAGAAGGTGGAGGATGGGAGAGAGTCTCCTGGGGAGGAAGGCAACTGGGTGACCTTTCTACATCTTATAAAAGAATAAAGATCGTTATTTATGTGACCTCAGACCAATCCCTTCTTCCGGAGATACACGGCCTCGCGCTGGTCAGAAACAATCCGCCTCAAATAAGACTACTCTCCGTCAACACCACTGAGGTTTATCGAGGGTCCTCAGTAATTATAAATGTTCACGGAACGGATTATGAAGACCCCCCGGAAGGACTGGCGGTCATCTGTCAGATGAAAAGGGTGGATGAGGAATCCTGGCAGCCTGCTCCGGTGACCAGGATGGAATATGAGGCCCCCTTCTGGGAGCTCACGCTGACCCCCCCTCTTAATATCACTACAGGCGCATATCAGATTAGGGTCAAGGTATCTGACACGAGAGGTGCGGAGAGTACCTGGGCAGAGTTAAACCAGCAGCTTAGGGTTTTGAACAATCGCCCCACAAAACCCGAAGTAGAGATTGAAGAGGACCCAGTCACTATACTAACCGATGTTCACATAAGTATTAAGAGGCCCTCTGTAGACGTGGAAACGCCATCTAATGATCTCACATATCGTATTACGCTTTACAGAAACGGACACTATTTTGATGAAAAGACGATAAAAGAGGACGAAGTGGTGGTGGTGCCTCGTCAGGAACTCAATAAAGGGCAGAGCTGGCAGGTGAAGGCAGAGGCTTATGATGGAGAGAACTATTCAGAACCCGAATTTGTGGAATTCCACGTGATCAATCTCCCACCCCAGAGCGATGTAGGATATCTAGAGATAGATCTCCAGGAGGATGTGGGAAAAAGCATAGATTTAAAAGAGGTGTTTTATGACCCAGACGACCAAACTCTTCAGTACTTCTACAGTGGAAATAAGGATATCTTCCTGACCATAGAGGATGACATCCTCTACTTAAGCCCCCGAGAAAATTATTACGGGGAGGAGAGTTTCATCCTCGGGGCATCCGATGGGGAGCTCGAAACCCAGATATCGATCCTTGTCAGAGTGGAAGCTGTGAACGACCTCCCATCGCTTGAGGTACCCCCCCTGATTAGGGGGAGAGAAGGGGAATGGCTGGAGGTCCATTTCAACGCCTCCGACGAGGCTGATCAGGAGGAGGTCACTGTTACCACAAACATCACAAGCGTCGTGGAAGGGCTCGTAAATCGTGTAAACTTTTATCTGCTGAAGAACGGTTTCAGACTGCTTCCAGACAACAACATGGTAGGAGAATACACCATTGAAGTGGTCGCCACCGACGAATCCGGGGGCTCGGTATCCAGACAAGTGAAACTTATAATATTGAACGTTAACAATCCCCCGGAGAGTATCTACATAAGGAAACCTTCCGACGGGGCTGAATTCAGCGAGGGCAGCCCAATCGAATTTGTTGGGGAAGCGAAGGATCCGGACACTCTACACGGACAGGTTCTTATATTTACCTGGTACTCCAATATAACAGGCGATATAGGAAGGGGGTCTACCCTTACAAATGTAACGCTACCAGTGGGAATCCACAAAATAACCTTTACCGTGGACGACGGAGAATATCAGCGAAACAGAAGTATCACCATTCGTGTGGTGAAAAAGCCCGCTGGAGGGATAAGCGGCGAGAGTGAAACTCCAGGGGAGACTGAAGGGCCTCCGTCGGAGTCTAGAGGGGGAAAGAACTACCTTTACATCATTATAATTCTAGCGGCTCTGATCGTTGTAGCGGCGGCTGGAGTAATATTTATGCTTAAGAGAGGAGAGGAGAAAACAGCGGAAGAGGGGAGGAGAGAGATACCTCCCTTCAAGAAAAAAGGTGAATCTGCAAGTGGAGCGAGACAGGGAAGCGCCGCGGGCACCCCTAAACCTTCTGCGACGCACGGAAGGGGAATTGTGACAACTACCGTTAGACCTCCGGTGAAAACGCCGATCAAGCCTCCGGTTGTGGCTCCGGGTGGGTTTGAGACCCACCATACTCCGCCACCAAAGCCAGAAGAGCACGAAGATGGTGTTGAGCTTGAAGAAATAAGATACATAAGGCCGGGGGAGGGGAGCTAAGTTAGGGTAAATATTAATAAACGCCGCTAGATATTACAAAGATTGGTGATAGAGCCCCAACCGATGTTATTACTCCTTCCGGGAGGTCGGAGAGGGTAATGACTGATCAGGAGAGATATATTATTCCGAGATTTGAGATCTTATATCTCCCCTTTTTCTTTCCCGGCATAAGAAGCCCCATCTTATCGGAGCTGAGCTTTCTTAAGTAATAGCTGATGTTCTTTGGAGGATCCATTTTGAGTTCTTTGTAGAGTTCCTTGATGTCTGAGGCCCTGAACTCCCTCTTTTTCAAAACCTTGTTGATCCAGTAAGCCATGAGAAGTATTTTGTCTCCCTCTTTTGCCGGACTTTTGAGTTTGAAGAGCTCGGGGAGAGACTTGACTGAGGTGATATCAACCTTCTTCTCAGCTTCAGCTTCGGCTTTCTTTTTTCTCCCTCTTCTTTTAGCAGGCTTCTTCTCCTCTACCGCAGCCTCGGCGGCCTTCACGACCTCTGTCTTCCTTGGCCTGCCTCTCCGTCTTTTGGGTTTAGCTTCCTCTGCCACCTTCTCTACTGCAATCTCCTTCACTACTGCTGGGGCCTCCATTTTAGGCATTTCAGGAATTTTGAGACCTGTAGCAGAGAGAATGTGTTTCATATCCCCGAAGCTCTCCCTCACAAAATTTTTGTCTCCTTCAAGCTCTATTTCAATATCACCCATCTTAAGCCTTAGTTTATGCACTTCAGCCATTATATCACCATTTTTTATTATGCATTTCTTCTATATAAAATGTTCTTAAGAAATAGGCATTTTGCATGCTTTTTAGACATGTTATGGGGGGCACCAACCCATATTATCTACTTATTAATTTATTGAAAACAATCTTTTTCTTATCTGAGACTTAATCATAATTTATCTGGAAGATGGTGTTTTGATATCGGAACTTTCGGATACCTTAAGGGTAAATTTTTAATTAAGACTGTGGATGTGGGGGTATGATTACTATGGCAGATATGAGCCCCCGAGAGATGTTTTTGAAGAGGGCATTTCAGAGGTTCTATTCTAAATCCCTTCCCCCACCACCACTCCGCTTTACCTTAAGGGAGTACGCATACTTCCCCTTTAATTCTAACATGATGATAAGGCACCTCTCCGTGAGGAACCTTGACGACTATAAAACATTGTATTTACAGAAAGTTCCGAGGCATGTTTATTATTCATCGGCATTTTACCGGCGGCCTGACCAGCAGCCCATGGAAGAGAAAATAAAAGGGTGGCTTGGCGCTGAACTTATATTTGATCTAGATTCAGACCACATACCCGGGGCTGAAAACCTGCCATACCCAGAACAACTTAAAGAGGTGAAGAGATTTTTTGTAAGACTGATAGATGAATTCATGATCCCAGATTTTGGTATAGATGAAAAGTACCTCAAGATTAACTTTTCTGGAGGGAGAGGATACCATCTGCACGTAATCGATCCTGCTCTTTTCACTCTCGACTCGCATCAGAGAAGGGAGATTGTGGATTATATAACAGGGAAAGGAATAGACCCTGAGGCTCTTCTTCACAGAAAGAGAAGAAGGGTGGGTAGACGGGGTTACGAGAAGGACGTGGAGGTCTACTATCTACCCTCCAAAGATAGTTGGGGGTGGTCGGGGAAACTGAGGAGGGCTGCAGAGGATTTTATGAAAGAGCTTGGAGAGTCCGATGAGGAGGACGCTGTGGAAGAAATTTATGAATTAGCTAAAAGCGCTGGGATTGGTTGGGGGAGAAGGAGAGCGGAGAGGCTTTATGAGATGCTCTTCCTCACCCCCGGGGCCTCTATGAGAAGACGAAAGATGCTTGAGGAGGGTGTGCTTGACACCCTTCCTGACCAGTACAGGAAGGGCCTTCTGCACGTTGTGAGGGAATATTCTGCGGTTCACTTGGGGGGAGAAACCGACGAACCGGTCACCACGGACACAAAAAGAATAATCAGGGTTCCGGGGTCCCTGCACGGTAAGAGCACACTTCTGGCGAAACCCCTCACTTTGGAAGAGCTTGAGCCCTTTGATCCACTCTCCGATGCTGTAGTTCTTCCCGAGTCCCCGGAGGTTGTGGTGAGGGCTGTCAGAAGGGGCACCGTAGCGCTGAAAGACGTGAAGGTGAGTTTTGAAGAGGGAGAGGAGGTGCCCCTGCCCTTCTACGCCGCCGCATTTTTACTCGGCACCGGTATGGCGGTTTTGGAGAGAGAGGAGGAGGTGCATAAAAAAATATAATACTGCTTGGTGTTTTCTACCACCTTAGGGGGTGCCGGAAAGGTGGCAGATGACGATGTTTACAAGGAGATTACCAGGAAGATAGCTGAGGTCTACGAAGCAGAGAAGGGAAGGCCCTCCCTTTACCCCCTTGAAGAGACCTTCTTTCAGGATGTGAAAAAACTTCTCAATTACCTGTGGGACCGCTACATTGCCTCGCAGGAGAGCGTAAAGGAGAGCTCCAGAGCACCCTTATACCTTGAGGAATACAGGAACTTTAAAAGAATATTAACTCAGATATATCTAAGGAGGGAGAAGAAGATAGTGCGCCTTGCCATCAGTGCGGCTATGGGGGGGGTGGTGAACACGGAGAACATGGTAGCTACCGAGAAAAAACTTTTTGAGAGCCTCCGGGAAGCCCTTGATTGGCACCGGAGGGAGACCCTTGGAGGGTACTTGTCGGGTATGGGGACTACCCCCTCGGTGGATACAACCGCTGAGGAATATATAGAGGAACCTGTGGTCCCTCCACCGCGTCCCTCCCAAGCGAAGGGACCGGAAGCCCAGGGAGAGGAAGGAGCCATGGACAGCGCTGCTGAGGAGAAGTTGGAAACTGCCGAGGAGGTGAGCGAACCCGCAGGTGCGAGAGCTGAAATGGAAGCTGTTCAAACCAGTAGTGAAGGGGGGGTGGTGGAGAGGACTGCGAAGAAGGATGAGGGAGGTGGGATGACAGCAGTCGAAGTGACCCGTGAGGAGGATGGGAGGTTGAAGGGGGTGGATATGGGTATTACTGCTGAAAAACACCCCCACCGCAGGGGAGCAGAGCCCTTTGAGAGGGGTCCGAAAAGAGGTGAGCTTTTCGGGACAAAAGAGATATTGTTTGTTGAGAAGGAAATCGGCGACATAGCCACTAAAAGGGAGAGGAGCCTGTATCTTAGAAGCAATGATGTTCTATACACTGATAGAGAGATCATGGAGGCCCTCTCCAAAGGGGGATTCGGAAGACTGGTTACTACCAAAGATTGAAAATCTTCGTTGGTGGGGAATCATTTACCGAAACGCCTCTGTCTCAGCTGATATGACCTTATAGCCCGCAAAAAATCCAGTTTCGTAAGCCTGGGCCAGTAGACGTCAGCGAAGTAAAGCTCCGAGTAGGCGAGCTGCCAGAGGAGAAAGTTGGATATTCTCTCCTCGCCGGAGGTCCTCAGAATGAGGTCTGGGTCTGGCATGCCCTTGGTGTAGAGATATTGTGTCACGGTCTCTTCATCTATATCCTCTGGACTTATTTTACCCTCTATACAATCCGTGCAGATCCTCTTGATAGCTGTTATAATCTCTTCCCTGCCACCATAGGCGATTGCGATGTTGAAAAAGTACTGGTCATGTCCCTCGGTGAGTTTCTCAATCCTCTCGGCCACCTCCTTCACATCAGGAGGTAGAAGATTCCTCTGCCCCAAAACGCAGACCCTTACCTTATATTTGTACACCCTCTCCTCTTCAGCCAGTTCCTCAAGTCCTTCCTTTATCAGAGCTAGGATGGCCTTGACCTCCTCCGGGCGGCGGCGGAAGTTTTCCATGGAGAAGGCGTAGACAGTCAGTACCCTGATTCCCAGCTCTTGGCACCAGGAGAGCACTTCCTCGAGTTTCTCCTTCCCTCTTTTATACCCTTCTACGGGGTCAAGACCGAGCTGCTGAGCAAACCTCCGGTTTCCATCCATAATTATAGCTACATGTCTTGGGACATGGTTCGAGGAGAGTATCAGTTTTTTCAACCTCTCCTCCCTAGCCCTTTTAAGCGTCTCCCGAAGGGTCTCCTCTATGGTTATGCGCTCGCCTCCTTGGCTCCTTATGCAGGGTTATCCTGCGCCATATTAAATAACTTTTTTATCTTCTTTCCGGTTATTGCCTACTCGACAAGCGCCTGAAGAGCGCTTCAGAGCGGTGCTTTCTATGGAAGGTCTTCCTTGGATGGAGAAATACAGGCCCCGCCGCCTTCAGGATGTGGTGGGAAACCCGAAAGCTTTAAGGGAGCTTAGAAAATGGGCAGAGAGTTTTAAAGGGGGCAGGCCCAAGAAGCCCGGGGTTATTCTATATGGCCCCCCGGGGGTGGGAAAGACCTCCGCCGCGCTGGCGCTGGCGGAAGAGTACGAATGGGTACCTATAGAGTTGAATGCCTCCGACGCCAGGAACATGGAGGCTATACGGAGGGTTGCTACGAGGGGATCCATGACCGAGACCTTCTCCCAAACGGGGGAGTTCATGAGGAGCTCGGAGGGAAGAAGGAAGATAATAATCTTAGACGAGGTAGACAACCTCTACGAGGGAGGGGCGAAGGGAGCGGGGGGAGAGGATCTCTCTGACAGGGGAGGGAAAAGAGCCATACTTGAGCTTCTAAAGCTCAGCCATCACCCGGTGGTTCTCATATGCAACGACCTCTACGGTCTTACGAGGGGGGCCGTTGGAAAGGCCATCGAGGGTTACTGTGTGAAGATAAAGTTCAATAACATCACCAAGGCAGCGGTGAAGATGGCCTTAAGGAGGATTCTTCAGAGCGAAGGGATTGCTTACGAGGAGGGGGTGCTCGACGCCCTAGCAGAGAGGGCAGAGGGGGACCTCAGAGCTGCTGTGGTGGACCTTGAGACAGTGGCCCTAGGTCGCAGGGAGCTCACCATGCAAGAGCTGGAGGCGCTGGGATACAGGGACAAAAAGAAGAATATCTTCCAGGTGCTTGCTAAGATCTTCAGGAGCAATTCCCTTGAACTGGCCCGGGAGGCGGTGGCGGAATCGGATGAGAGTCCCGATATGCTTCTCGCCTGGATCATTGAGAACATCCCCGTTGAGAGCAGAGGGAGGAGGGAGCTCTATGAGGGATATTACTGGGCTAGTATGGCGGATGTGATGCTCGGAAGGGCCCGATGGAAAGGCCACTGGAGGATGTGGGCCTATGCTATGGACTTTATGAGCGGAGGGGTCTCCACAGCCCTTAAGGGGGGAGCAGGTGGGTTTGTCCCCTATCGCTTCCCTTCCTGGATACTTAAGATGTCCTCGTCCAAGGATTACAGGGGTCTTATGAAATCTGTGGGAAGAAAGATCGGGGGGATAACCCACTCCTCTATCTCCGATGTTACAGAGGCGTGCCTTGGACCCTACAGGATTCTCTTCCGCAGAAGTAGGGATTTTGCTGTTTATGTCGCTGCTCAGGCCTCCCTGACTGCAGAGGAGGTCTCTTTCATATCCGGTGGGGAGATACCGCTTTCAGAGGCGAGAGAAATCGTGGAGGAGGCCAGAAAGTTGAGGGAGAGCCGGGCCCGGCCTCACCACATAGGGGGTAGGGCTATAGAGGCCCGGGATGGTGGCCTTGGTATGTGGGGGAAGGCTGGTTCCTCACGCGAGAAGGGCGGAACATCCAACGAGGAGTCCACTTCCCCCGGGGAGGATGAGAACCTCCCTCAGGAAGAGGGGAATAGGGGGGAAGATGAAGCAAAGGGAGGAGCGGCAGAGGGGGCTGAAAAGGAGGTAGACGGGCTGGAAGATAAGGAGGCTGACAAACCTGCGCGTAGGGCTGGCCCGACACTACTGGACTTCGCTGAAAAATAAGGGCCCCGCCGCATATGAGAGCTCGCGCCCCCTCTAGGAGGTCAAAGCTTTGGAAGGGGCGGGTCAGTGCGGGCCGCTTACGGTACCAATCTCTTCTTGTCTCGGGGAAAGAGAACAGCCTCTCTAACGTTCTTTACTCCGGTGAGCACCATCAGGAACCTCTCGGCCCCCAGTCCCCATCCTGCGTGGGGTGGCATCCCGTACTCAAAGGCGTTGAGGTAGAAGGTGAAATTCTCCGGGGTGAGGCCATTCTCTTCCAGTCTCCTTCGGAGCAGGTCGGGGAGGTGGATTCTCTGACCGCCGGAGGCGAGCTCCTTCTCGGCGTAGTTCAGGTCAAAGGCGTGGGAAACCTCCTCATCCCCCTCCAAGGGCATTATGTAAAAGGGCTTGAGAGAGGTGGGCCAGTGCGTTATGAAGTAGAGGGACTTGTATCTCTCTGCTATCAACTTCATCCCTTCCAGCGGAATGTCATCTCCCCACTCTATTAGTCTCTTCTGGCCGCTTCTTTCGTCCTCAACCTCAAGCCCCTCATTCTGAAGCCTTTCAATGAGCTCCGAGTACTTGACCCTCTTGAAGGGAGGCTCCGGAACTGTGTGCTCCACATTAAGCGTCTGAAGATCACTGTAGTTCTCCGCAAGCACCTTCCCGTACACCCTCACCACAAGCCTCTCCAGCACTTCCATGGCGTCGTTCTCGTCTGAAAATGCCATCTCAATATCTATTGAGGTGTACTCATTCAGGTGTCTTAAAGTATCGTGCTCCTCCGCCCTGAAGGCGGGGCCGATCTCAAAGACCCTATCGAGCCCTGTTGCCATCATGGACTGTTTGAAGAGCTGTGGGCTTTGGTTGAGGTAGGCGACCCTGTCAAAGTACTTCATCTTGAAAAGGGCGGTACCTCCCTCTGTGGCAGTCGCCACTATCTTGGGGGTGTGGATCTCTATGAAGCCCTCTTCAAGTAAAATATCCCTCATCGCGGAGAGAACTGTGGAGCGAATCTTGAATATGGCTTGCACCTCGGGCTTCCTCAGGTCGAGAAACCTCCAGTCGAGGCGCGTGTCCATGTTTGCCCTGACCTGTCCGTCAACGCTTATGGGGAGTGGAGACTTTGCCAGATTGAGCACCCTGATCTCTTTGCACTGGATTTCGAACCCTTGCTGGACCTGTGGGTTCGGTACCACCACTCCCTTCACAGCAATGACGCTCTCCCGGGGGAGTTTCTTCAGGAAGTTGTATCTATTCGCCCCAATCTCATTCCTTGACATGACCACCTGCACGGTTCCGCCTCTATCCCTCAGGATTATGAAAGATATTTTACCCAGAACCATGATGTCCTGGACCCATCCCATGAAAACAAGTTCCTTGTCGTAATCATCTTCTGTGACCTCGTTCACATATTTGTCCCTTCGCCAATCTCCCAGGCTCTCCACGCTGCTGCCTCCTTTATCCGTTTAGCTGAATCAATTCGTTCTACAATTGAAAGGGGTATTAATAATTTAATGGCCTAATGGAACAAGGGATGAAAAGTATTATTAGACCTCTTCTTTATTGCTACTACACGTCCACAAGGGGTGTTCGCATGAAACTGGTTATAGCGTCGGTCACGTTGATGGCGTTCCTGACAGCTCTATCCTCTCTGTTATTGCTCTCCTCCGCTGGGTACGACCTTCCCCCTTCATTGAGGGATACAGAGCCCAACGATACCATGGAGGAGGCAGAGGAGATATATGCAGGCGGGAGCTTTGTGGAGGGATCGCTCTCCGCAGGGGATCTTCTGGACTTCTATAAGGTATTCTTAAACGCTGACGAGGATGGAAGAGGAGCTGAGGCGGAGAAGGCGATAATATATCTGGACAGGCTCTCCGGGGCCACCGTTGTGGCGGAGGTCAGTGAGGGTTGGGGAGGACCCCTTGTAGTTGTTAGGGCCTCCTCCGGTCAGTCAAGAGCCGAATTCGTGGGATGGGAACAACCGCCCCGAAGATGCCGCCCCGGTACTCGGGACGACCCACATATCCATCATCCTGAATCCCCTCTCCAACATTCTGGACTATTACGAGCATAGTCTGGCGGAGGGATTCAAAATCAGGGTGGAAGGGGAGACGGAGGCTGAAAATCTACAGATAGAGCTTCTGAACGAAAGTCTTGCGCTTCTGGATGAGGGGGGAATCGGGGATCCGCCTGAGTACGGGCTGCCTCAGGGACCCGATGAAACGATTTATGTTAGGGTGTACCTGAGGGTGGACCCCACCTACCCCGCCGTGGACGTAGACAGGAAGGTAGAGCTTGACATAACCGTATGGTCATACTCCACCGCCCCGGAGGTGAACCCTGCAGATCCATGGGAGGCACCTCTTCTTATGGAGGAGGATACCCCTCTCCATTCCGCTCTTAACCTCTCCCAGCATTTCATAGAAAGGGGGGGCGACCCCCTCCGCTTTAGTGTGGATGAGAATCCCTATCTCAACGTCACCATATATCCAGAGGGTACGGCGGATATAGTCCCGGCGGAAAATTGGTGGGGCATGACCTCGCTCACCTTCCACGCTGCAGACCTTGATGGGGTAGCCACGGACACTATCCAGGTCAATGTAGCCCCGGTAAACGACCCCCCCCGCATACTTACGCTTAACGGTATAGGGGCCCATCCGAGCAGGGGCTACGTGGCCTTCTGGGTGACCGTTGAGGAAACCCTTGTTATAGTGCCGGAAGTTGTAGACGTGGATGACGAGGAGCGTAATCTCACCTTCTCACTCAATCAGACGCCGGAGAACCTATTAGTAAATCCTTCCAACGGCACAATTGTGTACTCTCCCACCTGGAACGACCTTGGGATGCGCTGGATAAACCTAATGGTGGAGGATTCTGCCGGAGGTGTCGACAACTCCACCATCCGCATAGAGGTGATAGGCTACAACAGACCCCCCAATCCACCGGAGATATACGTGGTGGAACCGGAACATAACAGGGTCGCCGGCAGTCCCCTGAACTTCGTTGCGATACTTCACGGGGACCCGGATGGAGACCCAATAGCCGAAATTGTCTGGAAGATGGGAGATGGTAACATCTACAGGGGGGAGGACAGGGTTACCCATACCTATTCAAGCCCAGGCAACTACACCGTTTTGCTTTCAGTATGCGATCCCTATGGCATGTGCACCAACGTGACCTTAGACATCACTGTTCACTCAAAACCGAGCCAGGGGGGCTTTCTGAGCGGATACCGCCGTTTCTGGAAGGACTTGAGCGGTGACGCCGTGGTATATGAAAAGAGGCAGAACACAGACTTCCTCTACCTCAGGCAGGAGGGCAGAGATGGGGTGGACTTGCTTAATGTGACAGCGGAGGGAAGGCTTGACGGACTTCTTGTGACCATTCACGTGAAAGGCGGGGTGATAATAGACGGGAGCGTGAAGTACACCATCTACATAGTCACGAGAGATTTTGCAGAACGACCTGTCAAAGTGAATATAACCAGAATTGAAGACTTTCTACCTCCCGCCTATTTCGGCTCCTCTCAAGTCTTCCTTTATCGGACCTTCTCTGGGATACTCAACAACCCCTTCAATTTCACTGTTCAGGGTGACAGACTTGTCCTTTTCATTTCTCTTAAGGATTTGGTCTCCGCCTCCGTCCCGTTGAGGGAGGGGAATTTCTCGGTGTTTGCCACCTCTGAGGAAAGCTCCCAGACCACAACAAAGACCGGCCAGATAAGAAGTTTCAGAAGCTTCGACACCGCTGGGGAGGGTGCGGTTGTCTATAATGTGACACCCAGGGAGAGGGTGAGCGGGTCTGAAGGGGGGGGAGAGAGTGTGTTCAAGGACAACACCCTCACCTTCATCCTGCTGGGGGTTGTGGGGGTGGTGATACTGGTTGTGGCCGTGCTGGTGTTGAAAAAATATAGAAAAAAGGAGGAGGAGGAGATAGAGAGGTTTGAAGAGGAGGTCAAGAGGTTGAAGGAAGAAGGCAGATCGCTCTACGAGATGGTGGAGGAGGGGGGTGAGGGTGAAGGGCCCCAGGAAGGGAGAGGGAGGTGAGGTATAAGTCAAAGATGGTGCCGGAAGATGTCCTCTCCGAAGATGAGCAGGATCGCTCCTGTGGTGGGCACTCCTTACCTCTTTCTCCCTCAGGCCAGCGCACTGGTAGTTGCGGACCTTCATATAGGAATAGAGGCTGCTCTGCACCTTGAGGGGGTCCACCTGCCATCTTCAACAAAAAAGAAGGTTGAGGATGCTATAAAAGCGGGAAAGAGGTGCGGTGCAGAGACGCTCTACCTGTTGGGGGATGTGAAGCACACGGTAGCGGGATTCTCCCCGGGAGAGCTTAAGGAGGTGCTCTACGCCCTTGAGAGGTTCACAGAGGAGTTTGATCGGGTTTACATTATCCCAGGGAACCACGACGGGGGCCTCTCCGATGTTACTTTGAATCTAGATATAGTTTACCTTAAAGCGCGGGGGGTTCTGGTTGGGGGTGTGACTCTCCTCCACGGCCATGCAATGCCCCCTCCGGACATCCTGGGAAATCTCATTGTAGTGGGGCACGACCACCCCAGAGTGCTCCTCCGGGACTCTCTTGGGATATCCACCACAAAGAGGTGCTGGATGAAGGCACCCCTGAAGGGGGAACTCTCCGGCAAGAAGCTTGTGATTATGCCTCCGGCGGAGAGGCACAGTGGTCAGATCGTGAACGAACACCCTCCCCAGCTTCTTAACATCTTCTTCAGAAGAGGACTTATGGATATAAAAAAGGCTGAGATCTTTCTTCTTGACGGAACGTATCTTGGATATCTCCACCAGCTCGTTCCCCGGAGGAGTGGTGACAGGTAGCTGCCCTCGGCCCCTTCTAATTGCCGAAAAGAAGAATTGGATAAAAAAGGTTTATAAACAAATGTTGAGTTTTACTTCTCACCGCATCAGATTTAATAGTGAGGCGCCATTATAAGTGTCCTAAAGGCTCGGTGATACGTATGGTCAGTAAGGAGGAGAAGATAAGGGAGCTTGAGGAGAAGATCGATGGCCTGAAGAGAAAGATTGACGGGCTTAAGATAGAGGAGAGTGAGAGGTCGTCACTTGAAGAGAGGATCAATGTCGCCCGGGAGGCACTGAAAGAGGGGAAGGTAAAGGAGGCCGCTGGTATCGTTAAAGAGATCATTGCGAAGGTGAAAAGCGCACGCGCGAAACCCAAGAAAGCGAAACGCCCAGCAAAGAAGGAGGAGGGAGTTGGGAAAGAGGACGCTGTGGCTGCATTGAAAAGGGCTAAGGGCCTCATAGACGCTGGAGGCGTATCGGAAGGGAGCCTGAAGGAGGCTCAGGTGAAGTTCTCCATGGGACAGGCATATTTCAGAGAGGGGAGGTTCAAAGATGCTGTGGAGGCCCTTAAAGAGGCTGAGAATATAATTCTCATAGCAAGGGAGGCCGAGAAGAAACTGGAGGAGGTCGAGAAGGAGGCTGCGGAAGAGGAGGAAGTGGAGGAGGGGAAGGAGGCCGAGAAGAAACCGGAGGAGGTCGAGAAGGAGGCTGTGGAAGAGGAGGAAGTGGAGGAGGGGAAGGAGGCCGAGAAGAAACCGGAGGAGGTCGAGAAGGAGGCTGCGGAAGAGGAGAAAGTGGAGGAGAAGGTTGAGGAGGAGAAATATCTGAAGGTGATAGAGGATTTCTTTGGAAGGCTGGAGAGGTTGAAAGGTCTTGGCGGGGACCTATCACCTATTGAAGAGCACATCAGGTTTATAGAGGGAGCACGGGATGCTGGGGATACAAGAGGGGCGGCGGAGACCGCAGCCTCGTTGGAGGATTGGCTTGACCAGTACATCTCTGCATTGGAAGGGAAGGCTGAGGGGGTGGTGAAGGGGGAAGAGGAAGGCCTGCGAGCAAAGATTGATGAGTTCCTACGGAAAGTGGAGGAGATAGAGAACCTTGGAGGGGACACTACTCCCATAAAGGAGCATCTGGCATACATAAACGGAGCACTCTCTGCCGGGGATATCAAGGGTGCTTTTGACGTCGTGGAGACGCTGTCTGAATGGGTAGAGACGTACCTCGATACCTTGCATGCTCCTCAGGTTGAGGAGGAGAAGGCGGGCGAAGGAGGAGGTCGCGGTGGAGGAGAGAGGGGCTGAAGTGGAGGAAAAAGAAGCTGTGGAGAAGGCACCCGAGAGGGAAGAGGAAGGGGCAAAGATCGAGGAGGAAAGGAAGAAGGAGATTGCCCAGAAGCTGGAGGAATATGAGAAGGAAATGGATAAGCTTGCGGAAGAGGGCCTGGATGTTGGTCCCTTAAGGAGGATACACTCCCTGACGAAAGGAAAGCTTGAAGCAGGGGAGCTGGAGGGTGCAGGAGAGCTTCTTAGAAGGTTTGAGATTGCTCACAGAAACCTAATTAAGAAAAAGTACTCGAGCAAGATCGAGGAACTTCAGAGGAGGTTGGAAGAGAGGGCAGGTTATTTTGCATCCCAGGGGGTGGATGTGGAGACCGAAGACCTCAGCGGGTTAATGGATTCCATAAAGAAAGAGCTTGAGGAAGGGGACGTGAAAAGGGTTGGCGGGCTCATAGAGGAGTTCGAAAGAAGGCTCGCCAGCTTTGAGAGGGATGCGTACAACATGCTCTATCAGAGGAGAATGATTCCCATTATAAATGGGATAAAAAGCCTGGAGGAGAGAGGGGTGGATGTTTCCCGCCTTAGGGGACATCTAGAGAGCGTAAAGGAGCTTTTTATGGGGGGTGACTACAGTGGTTGGGAGAGGGAATCCCTCCAGCTCGAGAGGAACGTTCAGGCTTATGAGGCCAATTACCTGCTGAACAGGCTGAGAGAAGCTGTTGTGAAGCTAGGCGAGGTTGGGGGACCACAGGGGGTCTACACCCAGAAGTATAACGAGGCGGTAGGAGCCTACAGGGAGGGATCCTTTGCAGCGGTCATTGAGATGTGCGAGAGTACCTTGAAAGAGACAGAGCGGGTCATTGAGATGTGCGAGAGTACCTTGAAAGAGACAGAGCGCCTCTACGAGGAACACTCCCACAGGAGGCTGAAAGAGAGCCTCTTGGAGCTCATAACCCGGGGTGAGCAACTGGGGGTGAGCACAGAACCCTACAGGGAGACACTCAGCCGTTCAGACGAGCTTACGAGCTTTTCACGGAGGGTGGGGGAGAGAAGGCGAAAAGGATTCTTGAAGAGAGCATAGAAACTCTGAGGGCAGAGGTCGAAGTGGCTGAGAGCCTGAGGAAGAGGGTGGAGGAACTCTCCGGAGAGTTGAATGAAATATGGAACCAGCTGCTCCCCATGGCCCGCAAGGGGTATCCCACATCAGAGGTTTCTAGGAAGGTACAGAAGGCAAGAGAGCTCCTCAAAGAGATGAAGGTGGATGAGGCGGCTGAGCTCGTGGAGAAGATACGTGGGGATATTGAGAGGCTCTCGAAGGGCCCGACGAAGGAGGTGAGGGAAGAGGTTGCCGAAGAGGGAGAGCTGGAGACCTTAAGGGCGAAGGAACTTTCCATAATAATCTCCCAGATAAGAGATAGGATCACCAAGATGAAGGCCCTTGGTATAGATACTAGCAAGTATCAGAGCGACCTTCTTCTCATGCTTCAGACCTTTAAAAGAGGTGAGCTAGACAGGGCTGTGGAGCAGGGGAGGCGGTGCCTCTCAAACATAAAGAAGGAACTCGGCGAATAACAACCGGAGAGAGCGTTCAATGGGGATAGGGCCCCCAGGGTTATGAGAGAGATGAAGGAGATGCGAGTGCTTCATGTGAACAACATAGCGGATGTGGCCGGCACCCTCTCCCGTGCACAAAGGGAGATTGGGATGAGCTCAGAGGTGGCAGC
>NJDV01000105.1 GCA_002254765.1 Thermoplasmatales archaeon ex4484_36
TCTGAGATCGCCAACTGGCTCGACGCCATCCTGGTGGAATCCGACTTCAGGCCAGTGGAGCTGAGGGAGGGAATATATCACCGGGGGAGGATAGACTTCCCCCTATCTGGCATCTCCCAAGAGGTACCTGATTCCACGGGGGACATCACCCTGGACCTTGTTGTAGACTGCCTGAGGGGGGGCGGCCAGAGCCTGGTCTTCCTCTCCACAAGGAGGTCTGCAGAGCACACCGCCGAGAGGGCTGGCAGGTATGTGAAGGACCTTCTGAAAGAGGAGGAGGCGCGCAGACTTCAGCAGATAGCCTCCTCCCTTGAGGGAGAGGAATCCTCAAGGGTGATCTCACGTTTGAGGAGAGTCCTATCCCGGGGGGTGGCATTCCACCATGCAGGGCTCTCCAATGAGGCCAGGGTGGCGGTGGAGGACGCTTTCAGGGAAGGGCTTATCAAGGCCCTCTTCGCCACACCCACCCTCGCAGCGGGGATCAACCTCCCGGCGAGGAGGGTCATAGTGAGGGATCTGACCCGCTATGACTCCGTGCAAGGCCTCACCTACCTTCCCGTGAGGGAGGTGAAGCAGATGTGCGGCAGGGCAGGCAGGCCCCAATACGACCCCTGGGGGGAGGCCGTCCTCATAGCGAGGAACCCCCGGGAGAGGGACGAGGTCCTGCAGAGGTACATCCTAGGGGAGCCGGAGCCCATCTACTCCACCCTGGGGAACTTCAAAGCCTTGAGGACCCACATTCTCGCCTCCTTCGCCTCGGGCTTCACTAGATGCGAGGAGGAGCTCGAACACTTCCTCCGCCAAACTCTCTTCTCCCACCAAATGGACTACTGGAGGATGGAGGCCATGTGCCAGGAGGCGCTTGAGTTCCTATTCGAGGAGGGACTTCTGAGAAGGGAGGGAGATGCCATCCTGGCCACCGACTTCGGGAAGAGGTGCTCCCGTCTCTACCTAGACCCCCTCTCCGCCGTGATCATGCGGGAGGCTCTCCTGAGAGAGCCCGAGGAGGAGCCAGACGAGTTCTCCTATCTGCAGGTGGTCTCCTTCGTGCCGGACATGCTCCCCCTCTACCCCAGGAGCAGGGAGGTGGGCTCCCTCTACAGAGTCTACGCCGAGAGGGAGGGAAGAATGCTCATCGGAATGCCCGAGGACCCCTTGCAGGAGGAAATCTTCCTTGCGTCCTTGAAGACGGCCCTCTTCTTTCAGGACTGGATAGAGGAAACTCCAGAGGAAGAGATAGAGAAGCGTTACACCCTGGGCCCCGGGGATGTTCACAACAAAATAGAGCTGGCCAGGTGGCTTCTCACAGGCTTTAGGGAACTGGCAAGGCTCTTTAACCTTCCCAGGGCCAAGGAGATCGACAGGCTCCTTGTTAGGGTGGACTACGGGATCAGGGAGGAACTTGAGGACCTTGTGAGGGTGAGGGGCATCGGAAGGGTGAGGGCTAGGACCCTCTTCAGGGTGGGAATACGCAGCAGGGATGAGCTCGCCAGAACCCCCCTTGCGAAGCTCGCCTCCCTCCCCGGCTTTGGGGAGGCCCTGGGGAGGAGAATACTTAAAGAGGTGGGGGTCCTAGTAGATGAGGGGGAGGAGCAGAAACGTGAGGGGCCCCAGAGCAGTTTGGAGGATTTCTGATATGAGATGCATATACGGTTACACCACGGCCCTCTTCCCGAAAACCCCCCGCCCCGAGGAGGTGAGGGCTACTGGGTACCACATCCAGCTCATCTCACCCTCCGCCGTTGTCCACCCCTGTCAGCTCCTTTGGGGGCTCTACCACGCCCTGAGAGAGTCCGAAAGGGGGAGGGCAAGGGCCCGGAGGGTGGAAGTGGAGGCGCTCCTTTGGATAACTGGCTCGTGGCAGATCTCTGAGGCATTTGAGAGAGGAGGCCTTAAGGAGGGAGAGAGGGAGGCCTTCGTCCTCTTCTTCAGCGAGGGGTGTACCTGCAGGGACATAGACACCGCCTCTCCCTGCAGACCAGCGGATCCCCCTGCAGAGGTCCTCTCTGCCCTGAGAAGGGTTGGGGGGGAGAGAAAGGATATCACCCCGGGGGGGAGAGAGGCCTTCCGGAGGCTCTCCGGGAGGGATGCAGAGGAAGAAAAGCTTCTTGAAGAGGTCCTCCGCTGGATTACCCTGAAGGGGGGCAGGGCCCTCTGATCACTTAAGTAGCGCCTTCAATGGGGTTGAGCTCCTCATCCAATATTCCCTTAAGGGTCTCCGTGTCGGTAATCACAGTGATATCCCCCTCATCCTCGGCCCTTCTGGGGGGAGAGAGCCTGCCGGAGGATAGAGTGAGCCCCCAGCTCCCGTCATCCCTAAATTGGATTCTAATCTCCTTGTTCATCCCCTCCACCGCCTCCTTGAGCTTCTTGTCCTCCTCCACCCTGGCGTGGAACTTCTCAACCGCGACCATAAGGAGTCTCTCTGCCTCATCCTCCATTATCATCAACTCCGCTGTCCAATGCTCTGACCTCACCCCGCAGTGGATTCAGCTTTATAAAATCACCTGTTCGGACCTCCTTTAAGATCCTCTCCTCCACCCCGTAGATAAATGGTATCTGAGCCACTACCGCCCCGGAGATCACCACAAGGGATGGCTCAACCATGACAAGGGCTGTCGGGGAGACACCCCTCTTCTTCAGCGTCACCAGCACGTAGGAGCCAACGGTTGAACCCTTTGCGGAGGGAAATAAAAACACCCTACCCGCCACGCTTATCCCACGATTCTCCGAGTCTGGGTCTACCACTATTCCGCTCTCGTCCACATAACCTAGAAACGATACAGTGTTCCTCTCAACAAGGGCCCTGCCCTCAACCCAGCGGTCCTTCTCACCCTTCACTGTCCTCCCGCGGAAGGTCTTCAAATACGGCCCCCCTACTCTCCTCCCTCCCCCTCCTTCTCCGCCTCCCCAGCCTCCTCCCTAGACCCTGCCACTACGCTCTCCCCCTCAGTAGCTTCTTCCCCGGGGGATCCGGGAGGCCCTGACGGGGGTGACGGTGGGGCTTCTTCCAAGAGTTCCGGGGCGGGGGCCGAAGTGAGCTCAGGCTCCTCGGTGACCTTCTCGGTCTCGACCTCCTCCACTTCAAGCCTCTCATAACTCTTCAGGGTCTCCTCGTACTCCTTTTCAGCAATGTCATAGGGGTTGACCTCAACGCTGACAGCTTCAATACCCTGGGCTTCGAACATGTCAGGTTCCTCTTCCGCTGAGCCCGACGCTATGGCCTCTGCTTCTACGCTCTCCACGTTGACCTCCACCACTCTCTCGGCGGGTAGCTCCCCCTTGGCAGCCATCTCCGCCTTACGCCTCTCCTCCTCAAGCCTCTTCATCTCAATCCTCTTCTTTAGCTCCTCGGGGGTGGCCCGCCTCCAGGCGGAGTATGTAAGGCCCATGTGCGGAAGGTGAGACAGGTACGGATCATAGGACTCTATTAGGAGCTCCGCACCCCTCTCCTCAGCCTCCATCATGGCGAACTTTCGAGCCTTCTTCAGGTTCCTCGAGCGCTCCTCGAAGGTATAGGGGTCCCCTATCATCACCCACCCTCCATCCTCTAGGGAGTTGAATATCCTCGCCTCGTCGTCGCTGTTTATGGTCCTGAACTCTACCTTCTTTTTGGAGAAGAGCTTCATTCTTCACCCTCCTTGAAAAAGCCTCGCCCGGGGGTGAGTTAATAGCAGAGGAAGTTAATATATATTGTCCTGGCATATCTATTCTGCGCAGGTGCTAGCGTGTATCCTCCGTCAAGACCGCAGAGAACCCCACCCCAAAGCCCCCCAGAGGAGGGGGGCGATGGCTGGGAGAAGGCAATGAGCAAGCCTATCCTCCGCTACAGCGCCATCTTCCTCGGGGTCACTCTCTCAGGCACCGGGCTCCTTCTCATCTTCTGGGGACTCCTCTGGCTCTCTCCTGCCATTATCTACTGGGAGAGGGGGAGCAGTGTACCCGAGCAGGGGGGATGCCTTCTTCCCTCCGGTATAGTCCTTCTTCTGCTAGGGGTCCTGTGGCTTATGGAGGCCTTGAAAAAGCCGGAGAAGAAGGGAGTGGTGGGAACAGTCTCCTGCCCGGAGTGCGGAAGGGTTGTCAGAGAGGACCTCCCCTTCTGCTACTGGTGCGGTGCCCCTTTAAGGAGGGAAGGAGGTTCAGAGGAGGAGAAAAAAAATATAAGATGAGGGGGCTATTGATAGAACATGAGCACGAGCAGAACATACTTCAGCAAAGGTGCTATCATCAAGGACAACAGGCCCCTCTCCTTTGATTATGTACCGGAGAGCCTCCCCTTCAGAGAGGATAAGCTGAGGGATCTCTCAATAAAGTACCGCCCGCTTCTCTTCAGTGGGATACCCACCAATGTTGCCATAACGGGCCCTGTAGGGACCGGAAAGACCGTGGTTGCTAGGAGGTTCTCCCAGCTACTTAAAGAGGTGGCGATAGAGGCAGAGATCTGCATCAAAGATGTCTATGTGAACTGCCGCCAGAGGAAGACGGACTCCATGGTACTTCTGGGGGTGGTGAACCGCAGGACTGCCCCTTCTCCGTCTCCACTATGCTCATCTCTCAGAAGAACCCCCTGGATTTCCTGGACCCCTCCACCCTCTCTACCTTCAAAAGGACCAATCTTCTTCGCTTTGACAAGTACGACAGGGAGGCCTTAAAGGGCATAGTGGAGCAGAGGATCGAACTGGCCCTATACCCCGGGAGCGTGGACCTGGAGGTGCCAGACCTCATAGCCGATATGAGCGAGGAGACGGGGGACGCGAGGTTTGCCATAGAGCTCCTGGGGAGGGCCGCGGAGATTGCTGAAGAGAGGGGGGAGGAGCTAGTCACCCCCGAGCATGCGAGGGCCGCCAAGGCCTATACGAAGCCGTACATATACGAGGACATAGTAGACTCCCTCAACATCCACCAGCAGATACAGCTTCTGGCCGCCGCAAGGCTCCTCAGAAAGAAGGCCTACACCACAACAGGAGAGGTGGAGAGGGAGTACAGCGTCATCTGCGAGGAGCTCTCCAAGAAGCCTCTTGGACACACACAGTTCTGGCAGTACTTAAAGGAGCTGAACACCACACAGATAACGATAGCGGACATACCAGCGGAGGAGATCATAAGATACCTTGA
>NJDV01000106.1 GCA_002254765.1 Thermoplasmatales archaeon ex4484_36
ATACACAATAATGGAAAATTCCACTTCGCGAAGATTTATCAAATCCTGTGTTACTTCCAGATCCATAGTTATTATTAGCATACAAGGCTGATTCAACACTATCTATAAATTTTGAATCATGTTTACCTAAGCTTCCTCCCCCACCCTTGCATCCGTCATCCGCAGGAAACTTGTTTCCGAGGATGCAGGCCAATCTCTTATTGGCCGGAGCGTAGCGGACATCAATGTGCAGTGTGATATCGTGCCTCCCAAAGGCTCTAATCACAAGATCCTGGGCCACTTCCCCAATTCCATTCCCCTGCATCCAGTCCGCCTCCCCAGAAATGTCTTGTCCGTATCATGGAGATCGTAATGAAGTTGTCTTCGGGGGTATTTATATCTTTTTATGCAACACGGAAAGTGGTAAGAAAACCTTTTAACCCCGTTGAGATATAACGAGGCCTATGGCAAAAGGGTTCTACGGTACCTATCGTCTGCCCTTCGCCCTTGAGATACCGGGGCTCAAGCTCAGCCTGGCCCCGGAGGGGGATGGTTTCCTTTACAGAAGGGTCCAGGGTGATGAATGCGTGGAGAAGCTCATCTTCCTCGGGGAGAGGGCCACAGTTAAACTGCTCCCCGTGGAGCCTGTCAACCTGCCCGGGGGTCTCGCCCAGCAGCTTCACATCTCATTCAAAAAGCCCCTTCTGCTCCCACCCCGGGGGAATGCGCTCGTATACCTTGTTTTCCCCGTTGAGGTGGGGGTATTCGTGAAAGCGGGGACCCTGTATAAGGTGGTGGACATCTTCACACTGGCCCGACAGAAGCTCACCTTCGTGGGGGACTTTGAGAAGGGCAGGGTCTCGAAGTACTACGAGAGCGACCTTCACACAGAGATCCCTCCAGTGAGCCCATTAAAAGAGGGAGTCCTCAGATTGAGACTGCGCAACCGCGGTGGAGAGTGGCAGAACGTTGAGAGGGTCTCCATTCCGGCCGAGGACATAAAGATATTCTACGGGCCCAACCTCGTTTCCATGACAGCCGAGGGGGTCATGATGAAGGGAGAGATCGTTAAGCTGGAGGTTAAGGAGACCCCGTTGAAGAGGGGGATGAAGCCCTCTGCGGAGCTCTACCGTCCAGGGGCCTTCAAAAAGATGACCAAAAAGTTGCTGGTGGAGGTGGAGTGATGATCCTGGACACTCCGGTCATTGGGTCTATAACAGTGCTGGACATCCTAAAGATCGTGCTGATATTCCTCATTGCCACCGTAATCGCCAAGGTCCTCTCCTCATACATCAGGCTTTTCTTCAAGGACCGCCTCTCAAAACAGCCCCTCTCCCTGCTAATCAAGGGCGTGAAGTACACCATTTACATCATAGCCATCATGATGGTGCTTCCCATTTTGGGGGTGAACCCCTCAGGTATACTGGTTGCAGGCGGTATACTGGGCATAGTCATCGGCTTCGCCAGCCAGAGCGTTGTGAGCAACCTCATATCGGGCATATTCCTGATCTCAGAGAAGCCCATTCAGATAGGGGACGTGGTGGAGGTGGGGGGGACCACAGGGGAGGTGACAGACATAAGGATACTCTCCACCACCATAAAGACCTTCGACGGTACTCTTGTGCGGGTCCCCAATAACACCGTCTTCAACTCCCCCATAACCAACTATATCTACCACAAAGTGAGGCGCTTTGGATACGTTGTGGGAATAAGATACCGCGATGACGGAGAGAAGGCGGTGGAGGTTATAAAAGAGGTGCTGGATGAGCATCCCCTGGTCCTCAAAAGCCCCGAGCCATTAATTTTCGTCGATGAGCTGGCAGACAACTCCGTGAACATTGTTATCAAGGTGTGGGCCCCGGTGGAGGTGTGGTACTCGGTGAAGATGGAGCTCCTCTGGAAGATCAAGGTGGCCCTTGAGGAGGCGGGAGTGGAGATACCCTTCCCGCAGACGGAGGTGTGGTTCAACACACCCTTGAGGATAGAGAAGGGGAGCGCCGGGGGCGAGATTTGAACTCGCGTGGTGGTCGCCCACCAACGGGTCTCGAGCCCGCCGCCTTGGTCCGGGCTAGGCTACCCCGGCGCCAAGAGCCAATACACCGCACATAATTTAATCTTTCAATCCCCTCTCTAAGGGTATGGCCTCGGGGATCTCCATCAGAAGGATCTCCCTCTGACGTCTCAGGTAGATAACAAGGGTAGCTGCCAGGACCGCAATTATAATGAGAATTAGGCCGATTACGTGGGGGAGGTAGAGGTCCATCACCCCAACCACAATCCCCACGGTGAAGGTGGCCTCGTTCCCAGCGGAATCGTAGGCCTTAACGGTGATCGTGTAACTTCCGGTTCTACGGTATGTGTGGGTGGGGGTCTTCTCCGAGGCCGGGACTCCCCGGGGGGCCTGAGGGCCCCGGTGTACTCCCTCGCCGGCTCCCCATCCCAGCGGTAATATATGGTGTCCCCCATCTCCTCAGTGAAGAGGTCTATGGAGAATATCCTGCGGTAGATGCCCCCCTCAGCATCCCCGCTCACGATGCAGTGGACCTCAGGGGGTGTGGTGTCCACCCTTATGCGGATGCTGGGCAGGGTGTAGCGGTTCCCCGCCTCGTCCTCCGCATATATCATTAATACGTGGTTTCCGTCATCCAGCGTAAGCGGCCCTTTCACGGTCTTCACAGGGCCCTCATCCACTCTGTAGAATATAGTGGTGGGGGAGGTATCATTGCAGTAGAACCTTAAGGTGGGCCTTTCGGTATAGTAGCCGTTCTTGCCATCAGGCCGCTCAGGGTCTATCTCCACCTTCACCTGAGGAGGCCTGGAATCCACCCAGATCTCCTTCTCCCTTATGCTCTCCGCGTTTCCGGCCTCATCTACGCTGTAGTACTGAAGGATGTGATGGCCCTCCTCAGGGGCGAAAGGCCCCCTGTAGAGCTTGAAGTCCTCGTCCAAGGAGAGTCTGTAGTAGATACTCTCCCCTTCGGGGGAGGAGAGAGTAACGGTGGGGGGTGTCACGTAGTAGCCGTTCTTCCCGTCCGGTTCGGAGGGGTCAAGGCGGATGGTTGTCTTAGGCGGGACGGTGTCCACTTTAATCTCAAAAAGCATCCTGCCAGAGACCCTTCCTGATTCCTCCTCCGCCCAGAAGCTTATGGTGTGCTCTCCGTCCTCTATAGCGAAGGGTGCGGTGTAGCGGGTGACCCCTCCGCTGTCCAGCCTGTAGAATATCGTCTCCTCCGAGGCGCTGGGAACGGAGGAGTTGAGGAGGAGGGTCACAAGGGGCGCCGTCCTGTACCAGGACTCCTCGCCATCCGGCTCGGAGGGCTCCACCTGAATATGCTCTGCCTCTCCCTCTCCACGTTCCCGTAGAGATCTATGGAGTAGTAGTAGAGGGAGTGAACCCCCTCTGGGACCTCGAACTCCCCGGTGTACTCCACATCCTCCCCACTGTCCCACCTGTAGAAGGTCCTGGCGGGCTCATCCGTGCTCAGGTTTATGAGGGGTTGGCTCAGGTACCAGCCGTTTTCCCCTTCAGTCCCGTTGAGAATCCTTATGGAGGTCACCGGGGGGAGGGTGTCCCGTATGGTCACGTAGTCCATGAAGGGCAGGTAGCCCGCCTTTCTAACACTTATGTTGATGTCCCCGAAGCGTGGGATGGAGAAGGTGAGGATGGCCTCACCGCTACCGTCTGTTACAGCCTGCTCCCAGATCCCCTCCGCAGCCCACTCCAGCGTGACAGTGGCCCCGGGGAGTGCTGCTGAGGTTTCCGAATCCGTGTGAGGGCCCTTGCGAAGTCCTCCTGAAGTCCGTTGTCATAGGGAAGATAGGAGTTTGTCCCAAGAACGCCCACAGAGGTGCGGGAGGACCCCACGTATCCAGTGGAGCCTCCGTTGACGTTCTC
The DNA here is from genome assembly GCA_002254765.1 of Thermoplasmatales archaeon ex4484_36. GTDB lineage: Archaea > Thermoplasmatota > Penumbrarchaeia > Penumbrarchaeales > EX4484-36 > EX4484-36. Next base: position 3,875 of record NJDV01000106.1, read on the forward strand.
CGTGAAAGCCTCTCCAATGCAGTCGTCAAAGTTCTGGGCACTGCATCCGGAGGGGTCGTCGAACCAGGTGGTTAGGCACGCAAGGGTGCTGACCACAGGCTCCATATGGAGGTTTCTCCGGGCGGAGGCGTCGGAGTTGGAGTACACCACCCCCATCCCGTAATTGTCACACCAGACAGTGGGCCCTCCGTGGTCAACGAAGTTTATCATCCCGACTCCCTGCTCGATATTGGAGCTTATGGCTGAGCGTGAAAGCCCCTTCCCCTCGTAGAGGGGGACCTTCGTCCCGTAGACGTCGCTGAGGTACTTGTCCCAGAGGTATTCGGACTGAGCCTCCCCATCACCTGCGTTGTGTGTGTTGGCACCTATAAGAAGGGCCTTCGCCGGCCAGGAGCCTACCGAGGGAGTGGTCTCGTAGCCCTTAATCTGCTCTATCTTCGCCCTCCAGCGGCTCTCGTCGTTTATAGCAAGGCGGGTCACCACAAGGTCCGGGATTATATCCCCCAGATCACCCATCTCGCCATATATTCCGTCGTTGTCCTCGTCCCAGTCAGAGTCCAGGCACGCGTAGAAGGTGTCGGAGGGGATGTAGCCGTCGTCGTAGCCAGGGTAGGGGTTCGAGTCTATCACCCTCATCACTGGAACCTTATCCCAGTCCCCCGCAAGAAGAACATATCTGAATCCGGGGTACTCCCCGCGGGCCCAGATGAGGAAGCTCTTAAGCGCCAGAGGGGGGGATTGGGAGGGGTAGACTGTGTGGAGGACATCCTCGGGGGGGTGGGCGGTGGGTGCGGGAAGGAGGGGAGAGAGACCCTTGTTAAAAGTGATGCGATAGGAGACCTTGACGTGGGTCTTCAGTGTGCCCTTCTGAAGGTCGTACCTCACGGGGAAGAGAACCAGTGCATAGGCGTGATATCTATTCTCTCCCCTGTGGGAGTACCCGAGGGATGCAAGAATGTAATCCTCCTTAGGATACCTTCCTCCTACCTCAAGGGAGGCTGCCCTTGGACGTAGGAAGTGGCTTGTTGGCTCGGGGAGGGGACGGATGGCCCCATCGGGGAGAGTGGAGGAGGTCTCCCCGGAGTACCTGACCTCGACATCCACTATGTCCCCTTCAAGCTCAAGGGGGATCACCAGTGCTGGGATGGGAGGGGCCCCCGGGACATACCAGATAACCCCCCCGTCAACTCTGTAATAGGTGAAGGTGAAATCAGGGGATATGTGGAGCGTGGTCCACCCCCCGCTGATGTACATCTCACCCCAGAGGGACTCATACCCCCTGTCAAGATCCCGAGCTGGAGGGGAGGTGGCGGTTAGGGGGATGTTGAAGAGGAGGATCAAAGCAGCGAAGAGCGTCCCTGCACCTGGTGCCACACTATCACCTGCTACCACCCCCACAGACCCTTTCAGATAAAAATTTTCCCTGATTCTTTTTTGAGTTCTTTCCTGTCATGGGCCGCTGAGAACTACCCGGATAGGGATGCTGTTCTCTTCGACGAGCAGAGGATTTCCTATAAGGAGCTGGACGAGAAGGCCTCGCGCTTCGCCGCGGGCCTTTTGAAGATCGGTGTGAAGCCGGGGGAGAGGGTGGGCCTGTGGATGCCGAACTACCCCCAGTG
>NJDV01000015.1 GCA_002254765.1 Thermoplasmatales archaeon ex4484_36
GTGCGGCGCTAAACTACAAGATACTGAGCAGGCCAACGAGCTCCGACGAGGAGGAGTGGGAGATGCTCCTTGAGGGCTCAAGCGGCTTTGGCCTCTCCGCCTTCAGGGACGACGAGGAGGGCATCTACCCTGATATGATTCGCCTTGCCAGAAGAATGGGCAAAGAGGTAGTGATACATTTCAGCGAGGCGGAACGGGAGGATGTGGAGCTCATAAGGCGGCAGAGGCCATCTGCTCTGGTCCACCTCCTGCACTCCACAGAGGATGACCTAGCTGTCGTTAAAAGGCTCGGCGTTCCTGTGATATTCACCCCTATCTCGAACAGACACTTCAGCCTGAGGCCACCGGTGGAAGAGGCTGTCCGCCTAGGCCTGGTGTGGCATTTAGGAAGCGACAACGGAATGCTCTCCCCACCGGACATGGCTCTGAACTGCGCCGAGGCATCCTTCCTCCTCGGGGGGGACCCCCAAGGGACGGCCGCAGCGCTTAGAGCTACAACGGGGGAAGGAGAGGGGGTACTCGCTGTCTTCCGACTCCCCGCGGAGGTGAAAGAAGCCTCGCCCTCACCTCGTCTTCTTCTCTCCATGAGATTTCTGGGCTATGCTGTGAAGGAGGAGGGGATCTACCTCATTCGTAATACTCCTCCTCTCCCTCTGGGGGCCTCCTCAGCAGCACCAGAATAAGAACAATCACTATGAGGAGGATGAAAACAAGCGTAAGTATGTTTCTCCCTTCAATCTTTACATAGGGGAGGCTGGAAAGGAATCCGCCGTTCTGCTTCTCAGGGACCTCGATGACCCTTACCTGGAGAGTCCATCCCCCCCTGCCATCTGTCACGTTCAAAATTATGACATGCCTCCCTGGAGACAGGACTACCCTGCCATAGGGTTCCTTCAGAATAACCTCTCCGTCAGCACTCCACGTCACGTTGAGGGGGTCCCCGTCGGGGTCGTATCCTCTGAAGGTCAGGTTCACAACGAAGCCCCTCTCCCTCCACTCATCCGTTATCTCCACGGTCACGTTTTCAATCACCGGATCCCTGTTCACGTCAATGACTACAACGGTCCAGTTCACCTGAAGGACACCCTCCTTAAACTCACCCCGGAAAGTCACGCTGTAGGGTGAGGTTGCGGATGAGAAGGGCCCGATATAGGCCGTGAAGAAGGTGTACTCCACTCCCTCTCTCACCTCCTCCCCATTGAGAAGCCAGCGCTGGGCAAGAGGATGCCACCCTCCCGGGGAGATCTCCACACGGAAGGTGACGTTCTCACCCTCATTTAAGACAACTAGCGTTGCGTTGGGGCTCTTCTGAAGGAGGCGGGCCGGGGAGGGCCTCGGGCGGACCCTGATCAGCCACTTGAGGGAGGTGTTGTCTTGTCCATCCGTTGCCAAAACACTCAGATTATATACCCCTGAGGTGGTCTGGGAGAAGTTGAAGCTTCTGCCCCTTCCAATAAGAGAACCGTTGAGAAGCCATATAATCTCCACCTCCTCCCCGTCGGGGTCCTCCACTGAGGCGGTGAAGAGCAGCCATTCCCCGGAGGTAATGTTAATTTCACCCGGGGGCGGGGATGTGCGTAGAATAGGGGGCCTGTTGACGTTCCTGACGAAGAGGGTCCAGTTCACAAAAAGTTCCTCGCCACTGAAGGGGTGGGAGGCGCGGAAGGTGATGGTGTAGGGTGAGCCCTCCGAGGCGTTGAAGTCTGCCTGGAAGAGGAAGGAGAGACCCTCACAGACCTTCTGTCCAGAGAGAAACCACTCAGATGTGAGGTTGACCTCGTCCTCGCAGAGAAGTTGTACTGTGAAGAGGACCTCCTCACCCTCCTGAATCCAAACTTCGTCCTCAGAGGGGGAGCGGTTAAGAAGCGTTATCTCCACCCTCTCAAGCACAGCTATTACGAACTCCACGGAGTTATCCTCCTCCACGGTCTCCTCTATAAGGTCCTCAGGGTCCACGATGAAAATGAGGTGGTGCTCCCCGGGGGCGAGGGGCGGGAGGGTAACGGAGATGTTCCTGCTCTCCCCGGGTGCAAGAAAGATACTGCCGTTCATAAAAGGTATACTGTCGAGGGTGAAGGTGTAGTTGCCCTGCAGGGGTTCAGTTGATGGGTTTATAAGCGCTGAGACCACTTCAACGCTCTCATCCTGAAGGACCTCAACCTTCGTGGGCGTCACGTTCACAGCCACAAGGTTGGGGTTATGGGTGACAACGCTTCCCACCCAGAGGGGGCCCTCCGATGGGCCGAAAAGGAGAAGGCCGAAGGAGCCGTAATCCACATTGGAGGGGCTGTTGTCGGGCCCCGGAGGGGAGGTTATGTTTAGGGTCCCGCCGAAGAAGGTCCCCTTCTTCCCCCAGAGGCTGAAATGCACCTCTCCTGAGAGGTTCAGGAAACGGACGGTGAGCTCTCTTGAGGGGAGGGTGTGATAGGGGGATGCGGGGGTGGCCACAATCGGGGGGTCATCAGCCACATAGAATTCTCTTAGCGTCAGGTCGGAGCTTATAGAATGGGAGTCGAACTCCGCTGAGAGATGCCTTCTCACATATCCCCTGACCTCGGGGCTGTAATAGGCGGATGTGCCCTGGGAGGGGGAGTAAATCTCCCAGCAGAGGAAGGTGCCTGCGGGAACGGTGATGTTCCCCATCCCCCTCACAAGGTAGCTGGAATTGTAGTAGCCAGATGAACCATCTTCCATGACAGCGGATGAGATGTTCCATATCTTGCCGGCCGAGAGGGGAAAGTCGAGCTCCTCCGCAGGCGGGGAGAAGGTGACATTGTAGTAGTAGGTGCCGCTCAAAGAGAGGGGGTCAGGGTCAAGTTCAACGATAACAGCTGTTGAAGTGTTGAAGGTGGCTAGGTCCTCTGCGGAGATATAGGAGGTGGAGTATATGTTGATGGTTACGTGTATTCTAAATATGAGGTAGGTAAACTCCCCTTCCAGATGTGAGGAGGAACTCAGAATGTAGAGGGGGCTTCCCCTTGGGGGCGCTAGGAAGCTTATCACCGTGGTGTTCGCATATCCGCTCAGGTCTGCCCCCAGCGTCTCCTCGCTCGCCTCCGCGGTGTAGTTCCAGAAGTCACCCTTGTGAAGAAGGGGGACGTCGCACGCCTCCTGCCGGGTGGGGCTCCCCTTGGCCTCTGTCAGCGGGAGGGGACACCTCTCCCCGGGGAGGATGAGCAGTAACAGAAGGAGAAGTGTTCCAGAGTATGCCCCAAAGGCTTTGCCCTTCATGTTAAGCCCCTTCTGTTCAATGTTCTTTTTAAATTTGAACCTTTGCTCTTATCTCTGCAGGCATCCCTTTTAAATAGTAGCGTTATTTGACCTGATGATTTAAATGTCAGAGACATACGCGGTTGTTGCTAAAGACCTCTGGAAGGTATATGAGACTGCTAAGCTCAAGGTGGAAGCACTCCGAGGTGTCTCCCTCAGCATAAGGAAGGGAGAGATGGTGGCGGTAATGGGGCCATCCGGATGCGGAAAGACCACACTTCTCAACTGCCTCTCAGGTATAGACAGCCCCACCTCAGGGACCGTTCTAATAGATGGAGAGGACATAACAAGGATGTACGATGACCTAAGAAGCACCTACAGGGCGAAGAAGATGGGCTTCGTTTTTCAGTTCTACAACCTCATTCCCGTTCTCAACGCTGTTGAGAACGTTGAACTTCCGCTTCTACTGTCGGGGGTGCCCCCCTCCGAAGCTAGAAAACGGGCCCTCAAGATGCTCAAGCTAGTGGGCCTCAAAGGGTGGGAGGAGCACACCCCCTCAGAGCTCTCCGGGGGCCAGAGGCAGAGGGTGACCCTCGCAAGGGCGTTGGTAAACGAGCCCAGCATTGTCTGGGCGGACGAGCCCACCGGGGACCTTGACAGAAAGTCCGCAGGGGAGGTTCTGGAGCTCATGGTGGACCTCAACAGAAGGCTCAAGACGACCTTCCTCATCGTCACCCATGACCGCTGGGTGGCGGGGAAGACCCATAGGGTCATCCACATGAGGGACGGACGTATCATAAAGGAAGAGAGGGTCATGGAGACGGAGGGGTGAGCACATGGCTCTAGCAGGGCTTCTCCCCGTCCTAATACCCCTCTTAACCCTCTTTTTCCTCATCCTCTTCGTGAGGCGGAGGCTTTTCTGGAGAATGGCGGCGAGGAACTTCTTGAGGCACCGGAAGCACACACTTCTGGCCTCCCTCGGCTTTGTGATGGGAACAGTCATCATAACGTCCTCTCTGGTCATGGGGGACACCTTAGGCAGCATGGTGGAGAGCCTTCTCTACGATGCCCTCTGGGAGATTGACGAGGCGGTGGCGGTGAGGGATCCCGCAGGGGATGAGCTCTTCTTCACTCTCGATCAGGGCGAGTGGTTAGTAGAGGAGATCTCCAAGATAGAGGCTGTGGAGGCCGCCGCCGTGGAGATAACCTTGAGCGCCGCTGTGGTGGACGAGCAAAGCCAGCAGTTCGAGCCCGCTGTGAACCTCCACGCTCTTGAGAGCGACTCCTTCTTCGCCCGCTTCAGAGATACATCAGGCAAGGTCCCCCTCCCCCGGGAGGGTGTCCTGATCGTCGAGAGCCTTGCAGAGGATCTCATGGCAGAGGAAGGTGACCAGCTCACAATCTTCACTGAGTACGGCAACTTCACCTCGGAGGTGTACAGGGTGGTAAAGGGGGAACTCAGGGGTGGCCAGGGAGGGATTTTCATAAACATAAACTATCTGTGGGAGACCCTCAACCTCACCCCTTCGGGGAACATAATACTCATCTCCAACCGGGGGGGAGTGAAGGGTGGGATGAGGTATTCCGAAGAGGTTGTAAGAGCTATTGAGGCACTGCTTGAGGGAGCCTCACACCCCAGCGGTTATCCCTTCCAGGTGGTCTTGGATAAAAAGGAGAGCGTGGAGAACATGAGAAAACAGCTTGAGAGCGTCTCCACGCTCTTTCTGGTCTTCGGCTCCTTCTCCATAATCGCAGGGCTCGTTCTTATCGTCAATATCTTCGTCATGCTGGCGGAGGAGAGGAGGGTGGAGATGGGAATCATGAGGGCAGTGGGCATGAAGCAGGGGGAACTGGCAAGAGTCTACACTGCGGAGGGCTCCTTCTACGGAGCGCTGGCGGCGGTTCTGGGTGTTCCCATGGGCCTCCTCGCTTCATACGTTCTTATGTCCCTATTCAGCAGGATTGTACAGAACGTCGGGGGAGAGGCGGACATGCTGAGGTATTATACCTTCACACCTACATCCATCCTCCTCGGCGCCTCAGGTGGGTTCATCCTATCCATAGCGGCTGTGATATTCATCTCCATCAGGGTCTCAAAGCTTGAGATCGCCTCTGCCATAAGGGATCTGCCCCCCTCCCCCATACCCCGGGGGGAGAGAAAAATAACTGTTCTGGGTGGAGTATTCCTTCTCCTGGGGGCACTCTTAACCCTCGCAGGAATGAGGCTTGAGGCAGCCTGGGGGCCCCTCACAGGGATCTCCCTTATCACCGTCGGGAGCGCCTTCGTCCTGAGGAGATTCCTCGGGGACAGAATACCCTTCACACTGATGGGGATTGTGCTTCTCATCTGGTGGTTCATACCCACCCCCTCTATCTTTGAGGGATACTCCGGAGGTATGGACCTCTTTGTCCTCTCCGGGATTTTCACAACCTTCGCCGGGATCACCATTATTGTATTCAACTCCGACATCCTCCTCTGTTTCGTAGAAAAGCTCTCCCTGGCCCTGAAGCGCTCCCCGGCCCCAGTCAAGATCGCCATATCCTACCCCCACAGAAAACCCTTCAGAACCTCCGTCACCATCTTTGTCTTTGCCCTTGTAACCTTCACCATCACGGTGATGACCGTCTTAAACGGGGTGTTTGTAGAGAACAAGGAGGCTATCTTAGAGCAGCAGTCCGGAGGATACGACATATTCGCTATGTGCTTTCTGAGGCCGGGGGAAGGGGTGGAGGAAGAGATAGAAGAGAGCTTCCCGGAGGTTGTTGCGGTGGATTCAGCGGTGAGTGGATCCGCTATCATGCTATTTAGGTACGGCAGGTACACCTTTGAGTACCCCCTTACCCTCTACGGCGTTAACTCCACCTTCGCCGAGAGGAACAGCTTCTCCTTCTCAGAGGTGGAGAAGGGTTTGACGGAGAAGGAGGCCTGGGGGATGGTGATAAGAGGCGAGGGGGCCATACTGGGAATGGGTGGGGGAGGTATGGGAGGGAGCATTGCGAGGGCGGGGGATCTTATCACACTTAAAAACCTGAGGGGAGAGGAAGTGAAGCTTGAGGTTGTGGGTGTGCTCTCCAGCTTCATCCTTGGGGGTGTTATTGTCTCAAGGGAGGTCGCAGAGGATGCCTTCAACATCACCGCCGAGAGAATGTTCTTCCTGAAGACAGCCCCCGGGGCCGACAAGGAGCATATTAGCCAGGACCTGGAGAGAACTTTTATACGCTACGGAATGAATGTCATAGTGGTGGAGGACATCGTGGATCAGGTCCTCATGGCGCAGAGTCAGATCTTTGACCTCTTCAATGTCTTCCTGGGCCTTGGGCTGATTGTGGGAGTGGCAGGTCTTGGAATAGTGACCAGCAAATCAATTCATGAGAGGCGGCACGAAATAGGTGTTATGAGAGCCATTGGCTTCAGAAGGAGGGGCGTTGTGAAGGCTTTCCTGATAGAACAGAGCTATATATCCACGCTGGGGATAGGCCTCGGCATGATTCTCGGAGCAGCCCTTGGCTACATGATATGGAACAACGAGCTTTCAGAGGTCTATCCAGAGTTCAGTTTTCCTATTGCAAAACTTCTTATCATAGCAGCCATCGCCTTTTCCGTGGCCTTCCTCTCCATTATTCCCTCCGCTAGAGGAGCCGCCAAGGTGGAACCGGCAGAGGCTTTGAGATATGAATGAAATCTATGTGTCACTCCTCAGCTAAACGACCACCTCTTCGCATGTAATAAAAAAAGACCACACCTGCAATTAACACCATCACTACAGCCACCACAACAACATTATGTATTCCCTCCTCCACCTCAACCTCTTTCTCGACCGTAGAGTTGACATTCCCAGATCCGTCTGAGGCCCACACTGCATATCTCACCTCACCCCCCACGTCCAGCTCCCCTCTAAAATGTCCCCTAGAACCCTCCACCCTCTCCAGCGTCACATTCCTAAATCTACCTCTACTGTCCCACAACGTCACCCAAACCTCTACCTCTCCTCCTCTGTTGTCTATAACATACACCTCAAAC